>JAGCDY010000117.1 GCA_017650925.1 bacterium | reverse complement strand
TCGCCGGGAGGCATCAGGTTTATAAGCTCCGCCCTGGCTTCCGTAAGCGTGAAACACATCATGCGCTTCCCTTCGCTGCCGTCGTAGATCTTCCTAAGCCCGGGCATGGCGTCCAGGAAAACTTTCTCCAGTTTCTCCCTTTCCTCCCCTTCCGCGAAAGTCGCTTTGCCCGTCCAGCGAAGCCACTTTCCGCCTTCCGGCTGGAGAGCCACCACTTCGCATTTCGGGTTCTTGACCAACTGCTTGTAGACGTTCTTGAATTCGCCCACGCCCAGCCAAACTTTTCCATCCACTAGATGATGCGCGCCTAGGGGCCTCAGTTTCGGCTGGTCGCCGTCCACGGTCGCCAAATAAAAAGCGCCCGCCTTTCCTAAAAGTTCTTCGATCTGCATAGCTGGATCCTTTTTGGTTTCCTGCGGCTTCGCTTCATCAGCAGCCGCGGTTAAACTGACAGCGAGCGTCAAAAAGCAGGCCGCCAGGAATAAGCTTAATTTTTTCATTGCTGTTTCTCCTTTATCGGATGAAATGCGTCTTCTTCCCTTATGCGCGGTTGAATTTCTCTTTCGGCTGCCTGCAGCGCGGGCAGCGTCAATCGTCGGGCAGATCCTCGAACGCGACGCCGCCGAGGGCGAACGGCTGGGTCATGAAACCGTTTTCGGTGAATCGGACTGGTTTGATCGTTATGCTCATAGTGATTTTCCTTTTGAGGATTGAATGCGTTACTTTATTAATGTCCTCCTTTACGTCTATTTTAGCATAAATTCAATTTTAAAACCGCTTGAATTTATCCCGTCAATCCATTACAATTAACAAAAATAGATTTTTTTCAAACTCAACCCTGGAAAAACATGAAAAAACTTCTTTTTCTTCTTCTCCTTTCCTGCGCCGCGCTTTGCTGGGCCGAACCGGAAGGCACCGGCACCGCGGATGACCCCTATCAGCTCGCTTCCGCCGAAGACCTCCTCTGGTTCGTCGCTAACACTTCCGGCTCATACAGCGTTCTTACGGATGACATCGACCTTTCCTCGGCGTCCTGGGAACCCGTCGGCACGGAAAAAGCGCCCTTCACCGGCAACATAAACGGCCAGGGCTTTTCCATAAATGGTTTTTATTGCAGCGACATCGAAAAAAGCCAGGCCGGCCTCTTCGCCTACGCTTCGAACTGCACCATCGAGAATCTCGGCTTGTATGGCAGCGTGGAGTGCGTTGACGACGGCGGACTGCTTTTCGCCGTCTGCGACAGGTGCACGGTTAAAAACGTCACGCTCAACGGCTCGGTCTCCGGCAGCTACAGCATCGGCCTTCTGGCCGGCAGAGCCACCTATCTCACCTGCACGCTGACCTCCGCCTCCGGCATTGCCGAGGGCACTTACGACACGGGCGGATTGGTCGGATTCGCCACCGACTGCACCATAGAGAACTGCTTTACCGTAGTTGACGTCGAAGGTAGCGAATGCGCTGGCGGCATCGCCGGTTACGCGGAGTTCACGACCATCAACTGCACCTACGCCGCGGGCTCCTGCACCGGCGTCAAGAAAATCGGCGGCATCGTCGGCAAGGGTGAAGCCACCATCACTTCCTCGTACTTCGACAAAAGCAAAGCCCGCGCTGGCGAAGAAGAAGCGGGAACCGGCGTGACGACCGAAGCCATGCTCAAAAAAGCGACCTATGTTGGCTTCGATTTCATGAACTACTGGACCATCGAGGAAGGCGTCTCCACTCCCACTTTCCTTGTGACCGACGACCCCTTGTTCTGGAGTTTGTTCACGGAGACCGCCACCTGCCGTATAACCATTAAGGGCACGCTTTCAGGCGAAGACTTGCTGATGGTCGAGCTCTACAAGAAGATCGGCCTCCGCACGCTGGAAGAAGGCGTCTTTTTGACCACGCCCATGATAGTCGACACTTTCCCCTACAAGACCAAGGAAGAAAAGGTCACCTACAACGAGAAGAAGAACCAGTTCCGCTACACCGCCAAGAACCAGAAGCTCACAGTGGCCTATGAGGATATTAACTTCATTTACCAGCCCTGCGATCTCCAGATCGACAAATGCACCATTGACTTCACCGGCACTCTGGCGAAGACCATAACCAAAGACACCTTAAGGTACAGGCCCTTTAAGCTTTGCGACCAGGCCATGACGGGTGTGCTGAGCGGCACGGCGTTCTTCCTCGACAAGAAGGGCAACAACCTTGCCTACAAGAGCAAGACCGTGACCTACAAGGTCAATTTGAAGAACGGGAAGTTCAATGCCAAGGCCACCCTGACCGACACCGTCCAGGGCGCCTACGCGCAAAACGTCAAATAAAGCGGCCGCCGAACCGCGAAAAAAAGGCCTGGCAAACGCCAGGCCTTTTTTTGTCCTCTCTTTTTCGCAAGGATTGCTGCGAAAAAATCGCGACATTTGACTTTGGAAAGATGTTTTTCAAACTGATAAAATTGATGTGAGCAAAAATAGTCGGAGGACTTATGTGCGAATTTTACGACGGGTGCGGCCACGGCGACGGGCCGCAGAAGAACGACGCCAGCTGTCTGGAATCCTTGGGATGCTGGGGAGTCGGCATTGTAGTTCTGATAGCGCTCATAGCTTTTGGCAACGCGACAAAATTGCTGGAGACAGAATATTTTATTATCATTTCGCTCGTCATTGCCGCCGTGGCGGGATTAAGCTTCGCTTTCTCCATTTCAAAAAAGAAGAAATAAAGTCCTTTTTCGTTTTGTGTTCCTGTGATAAAATATAAGCGCTTGAATATGCACAACAGCGCGGAGGAATAAAAATGATCGATTACGGACTGAAGGGAAAAATTGCTCTTATCTCGGGAGCGAACAATCCGCAGGGCATCGGCGCGGCGGCCGCCTTGGCTTTCGCCCGGGAAGGGGCTAAGGTGGTCCTTATTTACAAGAAGATCTTCAGGCCCTTTGATGAAATCAAGACCGGTCTCAACGGGGCGGACAGATATTTTCAGGCGAACGCCGGAAATGCTGAGATCGTTGAAGGCAAGCTTAAAGAAATGAACGCCGACTTCCTTGTTTTGGAAAGCGATATAGCCGACGAGGAAGCCGTAAAATTTATTTATTCCGCGGCAATAGAACGCTTCGGAAAGATCGACATTCTGGTAAACAACGCCGCGGACTGCGACATGGACGGCCTTGACACGATAGAAAAGATCACCAGATCAGTGATCGACGACACCTTCGCGGTCAACGTCCGGGGAAGCGTTCTGATGACGAGGGAATTCGTCAATCGCCGCGCCGGCTGCGGCCGGATAATTAACATCTCCACGGACGCGGCGCAAATTTTCGCCGGACAGATCGCCTACGGCGCCAGCAAAGCGGCCCTGGAAGCTCTGACCCGCAGCGTTGCCCTGGAAACTGCCAAATACGGGATAACCGTGAACTGCGTGGCGCCAGGGCCTACGCAGACAGGCTGGATCGACTCCAACCTGGAGAAAGCCGTACTGCCTTTGATCCCCATGGGAAAACTGATCCAGCCGGAAGACGTCGCCGAAACGATTTTGTTCTTAGCCGGCGAACAGGCAAGATTTATCACCGGACAGGTCATAAAAGTGTCCGGAGGACACGCGCTCTAAAGGGTGCGGAGGTATTTGCGGGCGGCTAAAAAGGCCTGCATGCCTTGGTTGGCGGCGAAGACGATCTGGCGGATGGCGCCTTTTACTACGTCGCCGGCGGCAAAAAGGCCGGGCACGGGAGTGGAGGCGTCCGAGTTCGTAATGACCGCGCCTTTTTCGTCCAGGACGGGCAGGTTTTTGAGAAGAGCCGTTTCGGGATCATGCCCCACGGCGGTGAAGAGGCCCTGGACAGGAATTGTTTCTTTTGTTTTTGTTGTCTCGTCCGTGAGCTCGATGGCTTCCAGCCTTTTTTCGCCATGGAGGGCCGAAATAGAGGCGTTCGTTTTCAAGACGACATTGGATAAAGCAGCGAGTTCTTTGGGGGCTTCCTGGTCCTTTGTGACGTAATAGACAGTCCGGCAAATGTTGGCCAGGTAGATCGCTTCGCTAAGAGCTGTCTTGTCCCCCGCCGCAACGGCCACGTCTTTGCCTTTGAAGAAGTGCCCGTCGCAGGTGGCACAGACGGAGACGCCTTTGCCGAAGTATTTCGGTTCTTCAGCGAGGCGGAGGCGCCTGGCTTGGGCTCCTGCGGCGTAGATGACGGCTTTGGCTGTGTAGGTGTTCAGGGTTCCCTTCAGTGTGAAGGTTCCGTCTTCGTTCTTCGTGATCTCCTCGATCGAATCGCTCTCAATCTGTGTGCCGAGGTTTTTGGCCTGGTTCTCGAAATTTGTTACGAGTTCGGAGCCCGGTATGGGAGCGGGAAAGCCGGGATAGTTGGCGACGGCGGGCGCGGTAGAAGCCGCGGAACCCGTGAAGCCGGAAATGACCAGCAGGTCCGTTCCGGAAGTGGCGGCGTAGATGGCCGCGGTCAGGCCGGCGGGACCGGCGCCCACTATGATGAGGTCTTTTGCGATCATATCTTTTCGGAAATGACTTTTAAGAGAGCAGCCCTCGCTTCATCAATGGTGGCCTGCATTCTGATGCCGGCGGCGGCCTTGTGTCCCCCGCCGCCGAGTTCCACGGCCACGGCCCTGGCGTCGAAATTACCTTTGGATCTCAGGTTGATCCTGACGCCCGTGTCGGTCTCGATGATCATGACGGCCAGTTCTGTCGATATGAGGTTGCGGGCGTAGTTGACGAAGAGTTCTGTGTCGACGTCTTGGCCGCACGTCCATTCTTTTTTCAGCGTGAGGACGGCTACAGTGTCGTTGTGGTAAAGCTCGAGACTTCCGAGCGATTTGGAAAGAGCTGTAAGATCGTTGGGAGAAAGCGAACCGTAAACGTAGGCGGCGATCTTTCCGGGATCGGCGCCGAACCTTACGAGCTCAGTCGCGACCTGGAAGGCTTCCTCAGTTGTGTTCTGGTTGGTGAAGGAATTGGTGTCCGTCACTATGCCGGTATAGAGTGCGTCGGCGATCTTTTTGTCTATTTCGATCCCGAGTTTTGTGATGACTCGGTAAACGAGTATGGCGCAGGCGGCGCATTTCTCGTCATAGAAGGAATCGTTATATTCCTCGTGTTCGCCGAGGTGATGGTCTATGCAGAGCGTGGGAGCTTTGGGAAGTTCTTCCGGGGAAAAATCCTGACGAGCTGTTCTCGCGGTGTCGAGGACTATTATGAGGTCGGCCTTTTCAGGGACTTTCGTTTCGGGCGCGAGAAGATCCGCTAGATAGCGGTGCTTTACGGGAAGGGGCTTTTTGATGACGGCCACGGCTTTTTTGCCGGAGTCTTTGAGGGCCTTCGTGAGAGCGTAAAGGGAGCCGAGGCAGTCGCCGTCGGGATCGGTGTGGCCGACTAAGAGAACGTCATTTGCTCCCGCGATCATCCGGGAGGCTTCCTCCACACCAATCTTCATTTCATTCCTCCTCTTCCGGGAGCGGCGGGATATGCCCGTTCTTCTCGATGAGGGCGTCGACTTTCAGAGCTTCCTTGAGATCTTCGTCGATGGCGAATTCCAGATTGGGAACGATCCTGAGGTCGACCTTGTGGCCGAGAAGGAAACGGATCCTGGGAGTGTCCTCTTTCAGTTTGGAGAGGGCCTCCTTTTCCTTCCGCTCGTCGCCCAGGACCGTAAGATAGATCTTGCAGAACCTCAAGTCCCTGCTGGTCTCCGCGCGGGAGATGGTCATCCAGGGCGCCCGCCTGTCGCGGTAGCGGTCCTGGATGATCTCCGACATGGCCCTTTTCAGGAGCTCGTTTATTTTCAAGGTTCTCTGAACTGCCATACTATTCCGTCAGTCCGTCCTGGACCATTTTGTAAGCGTGAAGCTTGTCGCCTTCGGCGA
>JAGCDY010000116.1 GCA_017650925.1 bacterium | reverse complement strand
GGTCGGGACCGAAACAAACAAACCAACGCAAGCGTCTTTGAAATCTTCCGGAACGATAGATACGAAAGACATCGACAACTTCAAGACGCAAAAGGCAGCGGTTTTGGACATACTATCCCACGAAAACAGCTCCGGAAGCGTTGCCGCCTACGTTTTCACTCCTGAACTTGTTGGCAAAAACTTTAAGCACGCGTACAAAGGCGCGGATCTGCAAGTCAAGTTTTCCGCCAACGCGAAGGGCAAGGCGACGGCGGCGTTCAAGCTTCTTCCCAACTCTGCCTCCCCCGCGTTCGTCGGCAGCGATATTCCTCCCGCCCCTCCGGCAGTGACAAACAGGTTGTACATGGTCATCGATCTTTCGGGAGGCCCTGACGCCGAAAGCTATCCGATAAGCTATCTTAACGGAGTTCCCGAAGGCGGCTGGACGGAGGAATACAAGACCACGAAGATGGTGCTTAGCAAGATCAACGCCGGCAAATTCACCATGGGCAGCCCCGAGGATGAACTTAGAAGGGATGAGGACGAAGTCCAGCGCGAAGTGACTTTGACAAAAGATTTTTTCATTGGCGTGTTTGAGACAACTCAAAAACAGTACGACCTGATAATGGGATCAAATCCGTCAAATCATAAAGGCGATGCCAGACCGGTGGAATGCGTTTCATACAAAATGATTCGAGGAAGGGAAGAAGGAGCCGGCTGGCCTGAGAGCAGCGACGTTGACTCGGATTCTTTTCTTGGCGTTCTGCGCGCCAAGACCAATCAGGCTTTCGACCTTCCCACGGAAGCGCAGTGGGAGTACGCCTGCAGAGCAGGCACTACCACAGCTTTGAACAGCGGGAAGAATTTGTCTATATTTGATGAGTGCGACGAAATGGCTGAGGTCGGCCGCTATTGGTACAATGGCGGCAGCGATAAGGATGATGACGGCAATTACATCGCTCATGCCAAAGTTGGTTCGTATCTTCCGAACGCCTGGGGATTGTACGATATGCATGGCAACGTGGTTGAGTGGTGTCTGGATTGGTGGGAGAATTGGAACAGAGATCCGGCCACAGACCCGCATGGCGGAGAAGAAGGAGATAAGCGTATTGTCCGGGGCGGAAGCTGGGGCAATCACGCCTCCAGCTGCCGCTCTGCTTTCCGCATCTTCTACAGCCCTGGCTTCGCCTCCGACTACCACGGCTTCCGCGTTGTCCTGGTTCAAAGCGAGTAGATGTGATTTAAACTAAGCCTTACAGCGACGTGATGAAAACGCCCACAAGGATCATGATCGTTCCCAAAACGCTCATGAGGCAGGGCGCTTCCCCGAGCAGGGCCCAGGCCAGCAGCATCGTGAAGACCGGGCAGAGGTAGATGCCCACCGCGCACTTTACCGTCCCTATTATCTGGGAGGCTTTGTTCCAAGCTACGAAGCTGACGGCGGAGGCCAGGACGCCCAGGAACAAAAGAGGCAGAAGATATTTCAGATGCGCGAAGCGGGAGAAGGCGAGGCTCAGGCCGAAAAGCCCGTGCAGCCCTTCCGCCCGGCTGAGGAAAAACAACGGGAGAAGTATCAGGAGCGCCCAGAAGAAAGAGCGTCTGATTTGGAAGAATTGGTTGTATCCCTTGGCGTTCAGCTTGTCCATGACTATGGAGTAGAAGCCCCAGCAGAGCATGCACAGGAAGGCCAAAAAATCGCCCAGGGGATGGAGCTGCAGGTTGAAATTACCCCTGGTGCTGACCAGCACGATGCCGGTCAGGGCCAGCGCAAGACCGGGCCAGAAGGATGGCCTGAGCCTCGTCTTAAGCCAGAAGCGCCCCAGGACGGCCGTCATGACAGGCGCCGCGGCCACAATGATGCTGACATTGGAAGCGGTGGAATAATAGAGCGCGCAGTTTTCCAGCATCTGGTAGAATGCTGCCCCGGTCATGCCCAGAAAGAAGAAGAGCCATTCGTCACCCTTCTTGATCTTGTCGACGCGGGGGTAGATCGCCCAAAGGATGGCGTAGGCCAGAAGGAAGCGGAAATACTGGATCTCCAGGGCGGAAAAAACGCCAAGAAGGTATTTTGTCGCGACGAAAGTCGCGCTCCAGACGATAATGGCCACTCCGGCCAGGAAAAAACCGAACAATTTAAATTTGAAAGTCATACTAGGCAGAAAATTATATCAAATAATGTAATTGAAGTTTTTGCTAAAATAAGTAAATAGAGATTGTAATTCCTTTAACCTCGCACTTCAAAGGTGAAATTATGTCCGACAGCTTCACAAAAACCACCACGACCTCTTTGGGGTCAAGACTCGGCTCTTCGCTGATAGGCGTTATCATCGGCATCGTGCTGTTCATTGCGGCCTTCCCCGTTATCTTCTGGAACGAAGGCCGAGCCATCAAAAGGACAAAAGCGTTGAACGAGGGCGAAAAAGTCTGCGTGACGATAGACGCCGCGGCTCCGGCCGCGGATACGGAAGGGAAACTGGTGCACTTGGCCGGAATGGTGAAGACTCCCGACCGTTTGGGCGACGAAGTCTTCGGCGTCTCCGTTTCCAATTCGCTGCGTTTTGCCAGGGTCGTTGAGATGTACCAGTGGAAGGAAACGAGCCATTCCGAAACGAAGAAGAAGACAGGCGGCGGTACCGAGACGACGACCACCTACACTTATTCCAAAGTTTGGTCGGACACTCCCATCGATTCCTCTTCCTTCGAGAAGCCGGAAGGCCACGAGAATCCCGTGGACTGGCCTGTCAATGGCGAGAAGTGGCAGGTCGCGGAAGCGACGTTGGGCGTTTTCTCGCTTTCAAGCGACCAGATCGAAAGGGCTGGCAAAGAAGCTACTTTCACGCCTTTCGTGACGAACAATATGCCTTTGCCAAGCGGGCTTGACGCCTCTTATGTGAGGATCCCGGGTGGCTTCTTCAAAGGCGCTTCCGAAGGCTCCAGCGTCTCCGCTCCGAAAGTGGGCGACATCAAAGTGACTTTCGAATCCGCTCCCGTCTGCGAGATAAGCATGGCCGGCAAGAAGGAAGGCAATGCCATCAGGAAATACCAAACCGCCAACGGCGAATTGATACTGCAGTACAACGGCAGCATGTCCAAGGAAGAGATCTTTGCCGCGGCACACCGCGACAACACCATCATCACCTGGCTCATCAGGATCGCCGCGCTTCTGATGTTCTTCTTCGGCTTGAAGCTCATAATCGGACCGCTCAACGTGCTGGCGGACATAATTCCTTTCTTCGGCAACATCATGGACTTCGTGACGGGCACGGCGACTTTCCTGATCGCGCTCGTTTTGACGCTCATCACGGTGGCGATCGCCTGGCTTACGGTCCGTCCTGTTATCGGCATCATACTGATAGCGGTCGCGGTGCTTTTGATCGTCCTGGCGAAGAAGAAAGGCAAAGAGAAAAAACAGGCAGTCCAGCAGTAGTTCATGTCCAAAAGCGTTTTCATAGTTCTGCTCTGCGTCCTTTTTCTGGCCGTCGGCTTCTGGCTGGGAAGGGGAAAGGACGGCAGAGCGTCTCTTCAAAACGGCCGGCCCCTGCCTAAGGCCGGCGCGGCCGCTAAGGCTCCCGCAGACGAGGAAGCGCTTCCCGAAGTTTCCTCCGCCGATCACGCGGAGGGAGTTTCCGCCGCTGTGGGCGTACCTGATGAAAGCGCCGCCGCAAAGAAGAACGCGGGCGCTGTTAAAAGCGTTGATCTGCCTTACATCGAAGGCGAACTTATCCTGCGTCCCAAGGAAGGCGTCTCCCGGGCGGAACTGATAGCGCTTTTGAAGGAGCGGGGCATCGCCGTGATAGGCGACATCCCGGAACTCGACCTGATAAGAGTCTCTCTCCCGGACGACATGAAGGTCGGCGACGCGCAGAAGTTCCTGAAGGAAAAAGACGCGGTCTCGGAGACCGTAAGGAACGCTCCCGTGACACTGGAACCCGCGCCTGTGGCGGAAAACATCAAGCAGGGCACGCCGGTCGGAAGCTCGGCCCTAAAGCTGATGGGCGGAGAGATCATCGGCAAAGGCCGGGACGGCGACGGGATACTGGTGGCTGTTCTGGACACCGGAGTGGACGACAGCAATCCTTCCCTCGCGGGCCAGACTTTCGGAGGCTATGACATCGTGAACGACATGGCTTTCGTTACGGACAAGAACGGGCACGGCACGGCCTGCGCCTCGCTTATCGCCGGAAAAGGCGGGGAAGGCGTCGTTTTGGGCGCGGCGCCGAAAGCGAAGATCCTGCCTGTGAAAGTCATGGATGATTCCGGCAAAAGCGACGGGTTCGCCATCGCCAAGGGGATAGTCTACGCGGTGGAAAAAGGCGCCAAGATCATAAATCTGAGCTTGGGCACGACCTCGGAGACGACGCTTCTGGATTCCGCTATCGATTACGCGCTAGGCAAGGGCGTTCTTGTCGTGGCCGCTTCCGGCAACGAAGGCAAAGAAGGCGAGAATTATCCCTCGACTGTCGACGGCGTCTTGTGCGTCGGCGCGGTGGACGGCGAAAAGTGGAAGGCGGCGTTCTCGAACTACGGCCCGAAAGTCGACCTTGTCGCGCCGGGCGTTTTGGTCGCGTCAGCGGCGCCAACGGGAGAAATCGTTCTGATGAGCGGGACGAGTTCCGCGGCGCCTCTCGTTTCCGGCGCGGCGGCCAATGTTTGGTCTGAGAATCCCAACTGGAGCGCGGAAAAAGTCGCGGAGAAACTTATGGCGGAAGCCGACGACCTCGGCTCCCCCGGAGCGGACGACTGGTACGGATCTGGGCTCGTCAACCTGTACAGGGCTTTGAGGACGATCAAGGAAAAAGACCTGGCGCTCGCGAGCCTCTATTTCGATCCCCCGGAGCTTATCCAGGGCGAGAGCACGGAAATGGTCGCGGTCTTCCAGAACCGCGGGACGGAAAGGATAGTGGACGGAGCCGCCGTCATAAAGATCGACGAGAAAGAGGAGAAGGTTCTTCTGCCTTACCTGGAGCCCGGCGCCTCGGCGGAAGTTAGGCGCTCCATTAATCTGCCGGAAGGCCGCGCGAAGAGGGAGATGTACCTGGAAATAAGGGCGGACGCTTCTTCTGACGCGCGTTTCGAAAACAACGGGAAAAGAATTTTAATCAGTCAAGGAAAATAAAGATGAAAATATTGGTTTCAGGCGCCAACGGAATGCTGGCAAGAGCGGTGAGGGAAAGATTGTCCCGGGAACACGAACTCTTCCTGACGGACGTCGGGGAGATGAACATTCTCGACAAGGCCGAAATTAAAAAGGTCTGCGACATCGCCAAGCCGCATCTGATCCTGAACTGCGCGGCCTACACCGCGGTGGACAAGGCCGAGGAGGACGAAGCGTTCGCCAGAAGGCTGAACGCCGAGGGACCGGCGAATCTTGCCAATGAGTGCAAAGAGAGAGGCATCCCGCTTGTTTCCATCAGCACCGATTTTGTTTTCTTCGGCGACGGCAGCCATCCGATGAAAGAGGACGACCCAACGGCGCCCAAGGGCGTTTACGCCGTGACGAAAAGGGAAGGCGAGCTGGAAATAGAAAAGAGCGGCTGCGAATTCTTGATCGTCAGGACGGCCTGGCTCTACGGCAAGGGCGGAAAGAATTTCCCCGACACGATGATCAAGCTCGCCAAGGAAAGGGAGCTTCTAACGGTCGTCAACGACCAGGTGGGCTCCCCGACGTTCACGCAGGACCTGGCGGAAGCGCTGCTTAACCTTATTTCCGTCGGGGCCAGGGGCTACTACCACTTCACCAACCAGGGCGGGATCAGCTGGTACGACTTCGCCTGCGGCGCGATCGAGGAAGCTTACGCGCTCGGCATGATAGACAAGGCGCACAAAGTTGACGTAAAGCCCGTCACGACCAAGGAATTCCCGCGCCCGGCCCCGCGCCCGGCGTATTCCGTGCTTTGTTTGGAAAAATACACCAAGGCTACCGGCAAGACGCCCCCGGAATGGAGGGAGGCGCTTAAACGCTACCTTAAAAGCCTTTGAACCCCTAATAAATGTTAAAATGAATTAAATCCTAAATAAAGGAGGACATATGAACAAGCATATCCTAGCCATAGGTCTTATCGCCGCCCTCGTTTCCCTTGTTGGCTGCGAAAAGAAAACCAACGACGATGAAATGAAGAGCGTCTCTCTCTCCTTGAGAAGCCTTGAAAACAGGCTCGACAAGATCGAGAAACGCCTCGGCAGCCTTGAAAAAGCGCCGAGCGCCAAAACGGAGATCCGCACCGTTTCAAGCAATGACGATGTCGACGACATTCTGGCTTCTTTCAACGAGAAACTCTACAACCTGGAACAGATGATGGTGGCGGCCGGCTTCGACGTTCTGTCCACCAACGAGGACATCGAAGTTTCCGCCATGGCGGAACTCGTCGAAGAAAAGACGATGGAGAAACGCCGCGAGAAATACCAGACCACCATGCGCGAACTCAGGGACACCCAGCGCAAGAGCGACAGCGACAACTACGGCGCGGCCTTCACGGAGCTTCAGGAGAAGACCAGGTTCCGCTGGGGCGGCAACCGCAACGAGAGCCAGGAAGACAGGGAAAAGCGCATGCAGGAAATGGTTCAGGCGAGGGAAGACCTTATCAGGCAGTATCCCGACTCGTACGCCGCTGCGCAGCTCAGGGCTGAGACAGCGGCCTGGAACCTCATGCAGAACAATTACCAGGACGCGCTTAGCACTTACAAAGACTTGATGGCGTCCAGCAAGGGGACCGAGGCGGTCAACGAGTGGGGCGTGCGCAACGTCACGGGCCTTCAGTACTCTCTTGCCAACAAGGCCATCGAGGAAGGCGACTATGCCACGGCCAGGAGCATCATGAAAGATCTTGAAAGCAGCGGCGACGACCTCGTCATGGCTTTCGAGGGCTTCGGCGGAGGCCGCGGCGGCAGAGGCGGCAGAGGCGGCAGGCGCGGCGGACCGGGCGGCGGCTTCAGGATGGAGGACAATCTGATCTCCAGGAACCAGGCCATTTCCAAACTTAACGACAAAATGAACGGAAAATAAAACTAAGGGATATAAATGCAGGAACGAGATGAGATAGGCGAAAGCCTTGCGCGCTTTCACGCCGCGCTGAAGCAATCGGGCAGCGGACTCAAGGCTTTCACCAGAAAGCAGTACATGGAAAAATGGAGAAGCGAAAGGATCTTCCATGTTTTGAGGATCAGGACGACCATGGTCCAGGCTATGCAGAATTTCCTCAGCGGAAACGGCCTTCTGAACCTGGAGCGCGTCTCCCTTTCGCCGGTGACGGACCCTCTGGCCCACGACATCGAGTATTCTCCCACCATCCGCTACAAGGGTCAGCCCTACAAGACCACGCACTCGATGATCTACTCGAAGTTCCTGGCCTGCACCAACCCGCTTCTGAAGGGCGTCTATATCGACTCCCCGAACATTAGGTTGGAGCTCGAGAGCCCGACCGGCGAGCAGCGCGGCCGCTATCTCATCGACTTTTCCCAGATGGACGTTGAGCTTCGCAGGGAAAAATTCGTGACGCTCGAGGAATACTTCAACGAGGAAGAGAAAGTCAAAGCCATCCTGGCCAAGGATTATCAGAAGGCGCTCGGTTTCTTCGAGGACATGATCATCTTCACCGTGAAAGCGCTCATCGAAAAGAATTCTGAGGATCTTAAGGCCTTGGGCGTTACGCTTACGGTGCCGCAAAAACCCTTCCCAGCCTTTTTCAGGGACGAAGTGGGGGACGCTTCGGAAAAGGAATTGGGAGACTCCGCCAAGAGCCAGTTCTTCTGGATCAAGGGCATCATGCGCGAAAACTACGACCTGGTCTATCCGTATCTCAAAAAGGACGGCACGAAAAGGCCGCTGGAGGACGTACCTTCCAGGGACATCTACAACTACGACCTCTGCGCGCAGAGCCAGCTTGCCGAAGGCGGCATGGGCGGAGCCTTGGAAGTTTTGTCCGGCGCCATCAGGGAATGGCTCTATGAGCCCATCATCGAAAGATTGGTGGACAACAAGATCATCATGACGCGCCCCTCTTTCGACCGCAACGGCGAAATCACCAACGTTGAGGAATTGAGCGGATACGCGCCTTTCTTGGCCGCGGCGGCTATGAAAGGCGAAGACGGATCCGACCTCTTCCCCTCGACCTTCGGCGGCGGCGTGGGCGTCGAGCGTCTGCTCTACGCGCTCCTGAAAGGGCCGGTCGTCAAAAAGATCGACGACGTCACGCTCTTCGGGAAGAATCCCGATTCGCATCCCATTTATTTGTTCTAAACAAAAAAATTTAACCAACTGAGATAAGTTATGAAAAAATTACTGTTATTGTTTGTTCTCGGCGTTGTGACCGTTTTGGCCGGGGAGACCAACACGATCTTCACCATCGACTTCGAAGCCAGCGAAGGCTTCACGCCCGGCGACGCCGTCGGACAGAACGGCTGGGTGAAAAATTTTTGGTTGAACAACGGCAACTTGATCATCTCAAACAACACGGCCGTCGCCCAGAGCGGAGAGCAGTTCTTATTTTGCGACGATGTAAACCATAACAACACTTTCGATATTTCCGAACTTTGCCCGAGCAACCCAAAATTGCAGATTTCTTTTTATGCCGCGGTCCCCGAAAACGCATCTAATCCTTTTTATGTCAAGATTCATTGTATTGGTGACAGCGGCAAGGAGCGTGATGTTGAAATTGGCGAGCTTTTGCTTTACGCCAACGGCAATGCGGATTTCCATTATAGCGATTCTTCTTCCCAAAAGTCCTTTCAAGTCGGCGGGCTGGACGTCAACACCTATCAGTATTGCAGCCTAATTATCATACCGGCTACTAAAAGCATAGAGGAAATCAGGATCGCCGATCAAGTTCTAAGAGACGAAGGCATGTTTTACAAAACCACTAATGTGGAGGGCATGAACTCTTTCCCTGATGGAATCAGAGTTTATCAGACAGGCCGGCTCGACAACTTCAAGATCGAGACCTGCCCGCTGCCTCCCGCCAAGGAATTCGACGTTGCGCCGGCCCAGCCCATCTTCTCCCGCACAGCTACGGAAAAGAAGATCGTGGTAGCCAACAAGACGACGGGCTCCTTTGAATATACCGCTACCATCGCGGATTCTCCGGAATGGCTCTCCATAACCCCCGCTACCGGCACCTGCGAAGGCGCGGTGGAGCTTACGCTTTCCGTTGACAGGAGCGTCATGACCAACGGCTATTACCGCGCCATGGTGACCATTGACGGCGGCGAATACGGCTCCAAGACCTTCCCGGTCTGCTGCCCCAACGGCACCGTCATCTACGCCGAGAATTTCGAGTCGCCCTACATGCAGATAGGCGGCATCGACGGCCAGAACACCTGGGTGGGCGACTATCAGCACGAAGGCAATGAGATGCTGGTCACTAACGTCGCCTATGGCGCGGAAGGCAACTGCGGCTATGTTGTGAGGGCGGGCGGCTACGAAGGCTACATGTGCGACGTCTATTCCCCCACGGGCGGCATTTTGAAAGTCAGCATGAAGATGTACAAGGGCAGCGAAGCCGACTCCGATGCCGACTATTTCTACATCCAGAACGACGTCTGGAACAGGTCTGTGGGCTTCTGGTTCATCAGGGAAAAAGAGCAGGACTATTTCTTCCTTTATTCCTATGGCAACGGTCCGGCGCAGAAGACCAATATTTTGGGCGACCAGAAGTTCCCGCTGGACACCTGGCTAGACTTCTCCTTCACGGTGGACTACAGGCGCTACCTGATGACGGAACTGACTCTGGGCGACTTCACCACGAACTTCGGAACCAGCGTCGAGCTTTCTAAGAAAGCCGATAAGTGGGTCGAACAAATCCAACGCTTCACTAAGTTCTGCGTCAGCTGCGGCAGCAATTCCGAGAACGCCATGTGGCTCCTGGATGACCTGAAATTCGAGGACGTGCCTCGTCCCGACACTTACGAGCCCCAGCTGAACGGCGTATATGTTTTCGGCGAAACGGAGGATATCATTTCTGACACCGTGGTGAATTGTGGATCCGTGCCCTTCCAGTACGAAGTGACTTTCCTTGACTATCCTGAAAACGTCTTCGTCACCACCAACGCCACCGGCATCATAGAGGAGAAAGGCGTTTTGAGCGTCGGCGTCAAGAGGGAAGGCTTGGAGGACGGCTTCTACCGCTCCAGGATGCGCTATGCTTACGGTGCTGTCGGCAGCGGCACATACGAAAACGCCATCACGTCCCTGGTGACCTTCTCCAAGGGCGGCTGGTACTACACGACCGACTTCTCGGAACCCTTCTACACGGGAGGCGACCTGAAGGGCCAGGATTACTGGAAAGTCACGAACAAGGCTTCCTCTCCCACGGTTGGCGAGAAGGACGGCGTACCGGCCGTCTATTTCCCCGAGACCTCGGTGGCCACCGTGCCGGCTCTCGGCCCCAGCAACTCCGTTATCACCATCAAGGCTGAGTTCCTGATGGAGGACAACGAGAACACCACCTACGCCGAGATCGTCCAGAACGGCGAGACGGGCTTCCTGCCCGTGAGGATCCGCCGCGACAAGGAAAACCACCAGGCGCTTATCGGCTACGTGGCCGGCGGCGAATTTATGACCTGGTTCACCGCGCCGCTCGATGAGTGGAACACCGTTTCCTTCACCATGGACACCGACGTAGCTTACGCCTGCGCCCTTTCCGCCTCCGTCAACGGCGTCACTACCAACTTCGCGGAAGGCGACGTGCCCCTGAACGGCGGTTTCGACGATCAGCCTTTGACCAGCGTCGGCTTCAAGACCCAGAACGACGGCCCGGACGAAATGTACGACACCGGAGTCTGGTTCTCCAAATTGGCGGCCTACGACGGCAGTCTGCCGGAGCCCGCTCTGTTTGGGCTGATTGCTCTGGCTTTGGCCTTCATCGCGCGCAAGCGCTGAGCGCAAAAAAACGCTAAAACAAAAGAGGCGGGCATTCGCCCGCCTCTTTTTTATTGCAGTAACATACCCGCTAGAACTTTACCTTGTTGTTCTCGTCGACTAGGCAGATGGAAGGCTTGAAGCTTTTCGCCTCCTCCTCTTCCATGTTGGCCCAGGCGAAAATAATGATGATGTCGTTCAATTTCGCGAGGTGGGCGGCCGCGCCGTAAATGGCGATCGTCCCGCTGCCCTTGGGGGCGGGGAGAACGTAGGTGTCGAAGCGGGCGCCGTTGGTAACGTTCGCGACGGAGACGCGCTCATAGGGGAGTATGTTGGCGGCGGCCATGAGATCTTCGTCTATGCCGATGGAACCCGCGTAGTGCAGGTCGCATTCCGTCACTCTGGCGCGGTGGATCTTTCCTTTCAGTAATGTCAGCTGCATGCTTTTCCTCTTATTTTGGTAGCTATAATTCTACCTTAAAGGGGAAAGGAACGCAAGGAAGAAGCGCCCAAGAGAAGCAGAACCAGCAAAAGCAGCGAGTCTGGCTCGGGAATGAGCTGGAAGGGTCCGCAAACGCCCCCGTAAGCGCCTGTGGCGCCTTTATAGGCGGTTTTGGCCCTGAGGTAGTATAGTTTGCCGACCGAGAGGTTGGTCAGCGCCAGGCCGTCCTCAGGGACGCTAAGAGCCTCATAGACGATAGTCCCTTCCCGCGTTTCCGAGTACTCGTGGTTCTTGAGGTCGTTGAAGAAGTCTTTTTCCAAAACTTCCCACTCCTTGCTGCGCCAGACGGATGAGCCGCGGTTCACATACGGGTACCTTATTATGGTGTGGTTGGCGGTGCCGGTCGCGTATTCGCCGATCGGCCAGGCGGTCCCGGGGTCTTCGCCGATCACGCCTATGATGTCTAATATCTCGTCGCCCTTAATTAAAGTCACCGCGTCGTTGCCGGTAAAGTCTATTTTCGCGCTGACAAGGTCGGCAACGTTCGTCAGCTCCATATTAGCTTTGTTGTTGCAGATGAGCAGCGTTTCAAAAGAGGGGAGCGAACCGAAGAGCGACAGCGTTTGTGTTGCCGCGACGGATCCGTTCTTGAAGATGCAGACGTTCATTCCGTCAAGCTCTACGGCTTCCGGACAGGGATTGTAGATCTCTATGTAGCGGTTGTTGCCTGAGCCCTTGCCGTACTCGGAGAAGAAGAGACCGGGGTTTGGCAGGAAATCCCTTGACGTGGCAACGTCGACCAGGACGGTCAGCTTCTCATCGATCTCCGGTCTCAGAAGAACGGCCGTTTCGTCATTCAGCGTTCCCGCTTCCACGCTCGGCACCGCCACATCGACAACCGGAAGCTCGGGAACCGTCACTTCTTTGATCTGGCTGCCGCAGGAATAATATCCCTCGGGGGAACAGCCCCAGGCTTTGTAATAATAAGTGTTCCCGGGCGCGACGTCAGCGTCGCAAAATAAGCTTTCGTTGACTGACACCACCACGGCTCTTCCAAGATTGTCGCCGACAAAGTATGAGCATTCATCCTGTGGGCGGTTGGTGACGAAATAGTTTTTGTTTGCGGAACGGCAGAGCAGGTTCATGTCTTCACAAAGATCTAAGCCGATCTCCACCCTGTCCCAGTTGGCGGTGGTTACGGAAAGATTTGGGAACGCGCCGCGCTCCGGGCACGCTTCGCCCTTTAAAGTGATGTTGCCGATGCCGGCGAAATCCGAAGCGCCCTGCTGCTTGATCCTGAAGATCATTCCGGCGGAATCGGCGTCCCCAGGAACAGGTATAGAGACTGTTTCCCACTCATTGCTGGTGTCGAGCCGGGATTTGGTGAGGCTTCCGAAGAGATTCGTAGTGTCGCAGAAAAGGCACCACTGGACGTTCTCGCCGGAGTCGAGCCCTTCGGCGAAATAGGAAAATTCCAGCCAAACATTGGTCGCTCCGACGATCTGACGCGGCAGGAAGCTGAGCGTGTGGTAATAGCTTTTTCCTTCGCTGTTTTTTGCGAGACCGCTGACGCCCCAGAAGGGGACGCCATCGTACGCCGTGTGCTCGTTCAGTTCCGTAAGAACGCCCCAGTGAGACTTCTCCTCCTGGTACTGACTGGGATTGGAAACATACTCCCATACGGAAGTGTCTCCTAAATTTGATCTGGCGATGGTTATGTCTTCCGCGAAAAGGGAAACGGGATTTAAAAGCGCGCTGATCGCGGCTACGAAAAATAGTTGTTTTTTCATGTTTAGTCCTCCTTATATAAGTAAGCGGTCGCGAAAACGAAAAAATTGCGTTCTTGATTGTGTGACACGATTTAGGTAAAATGTAACACGATATAACCAACAACCTAAAAAGACTATGCGCAAGACACTTTTAGCAACTCTCTTTGTCCTTTCTTTAGCTTTGACTCTCCAGGGCGCCGGCTGGATCGACTGGTACGTCGACAACACCTACGAAGGCGAATCCAAAGGAACCGAGGAAGCGCCTTTCAAGACCATCCAGGAAGCCGTGGCGGCATCCTTGGCCAGCAACGCGACATTCTCCGCGGACACCATCTTGATCAAGGGTACGGAAAAACCTTATTACGGCCCCATCGAGATCCCCAACAAGAACGCCATGCGCTTGAAGGGCTACGGCGATGTGAAGCCTGAGATCACCGTCACCGGCGAAGTAGCGCAGACCGTCATAAAGAGCGGCGACAATTACGCCAGTCCCTTCTACGCCTGCATGCCGCCGGCCCAGGTCGGCCTTGAGAACCTGATCGTCAGAAACGATATCGCGGCTCCGGCCGGGATCTGCTACTGCGCTGACGTTCAAGTCTGGGTCTCCTGGGAAGAGTCTGTCAGGGAAACTCCTGAAAAGATGCGCTTCGGCGTCAGGAACTGCGAATTCTACGCCACAAACGGCAACGTTTGCTTCAGGTTGAGAGACCTGGACCAGCGCCATAACCAGGCTCTTGTGGACGC
>JAGCDY010000115.1 GCA_017650925.1 bacterium | reverse complement strand
AGATCTTGCCGGGATCAGCCAGAACGGAAAGACAGAACAGCAGAGCAAGAAGCGAAAGCTTTTTCATGATTATTATTCCTTATCCTCTTTCGGAGGATCGGGCACGAACCAGATCAGGCTCGGCACGACAGACGTGTAGTTAATGTTCTCCGGGGTTTTCTTGATCTTCATCTGGAAATTGACCTTGCCGGTCCTTTTCTTCACCGTGACCTTGACCTTCGTTCCGGCGTAAGGCTCACCGGAATAGGCGAAATTCTGGCCGACCGGCAGACAGGTTACGATGGAGTCGCTGACGGCAAAGGGCGTTTCCTCGTTGGAATTGTAGAGCGTTATGCCGTAGCCGTCGTTGAAGTACGGCATGACCGAGTCAAAGATCTTCCCCTGCCCCTTGATCTTGCCTATCCCCTGCGTCAGCTCGTTGGAGTAGTACATGTCGTCGGCTTCGTTGTAGGTCAGGGCCGAGATGAAATATTCGGCGTAACGGTCTTTGTAGGTAAACTTCCCGTTGCTGATGGCGTAAACGAACTCCGCGACCAGTCCGTACTGGTTCATCTCGCGGAAAACGTAGTTGCCGGTGGCTCTTTTCTCCGGCACCGCTTTCATGCCCACGTAAATGTCATTCCACAAGTTGTAGAGGCCTATCACCTGGTTGGAAAGAAATTCGTTGAGGCCCGCGGCCGGCAGGAATCCGGTCAGTGAGATGGTGAAACTGCCCTTCCAGGCAAGGGGGGCAAGCTCATAGTGGCCGGGGGTTTCTTCTTCCGCCAGGCTAACGAAACAAAAAGCGATGAGGAGTAAGAGGATCTTTTTCATATGTAATCTCCTAGAATCTTATTACATATTTATTTTACCATAAAAAAAGAAGCGGAAAATTTCCGCTTCAGTATTCTTCTATTCCCCATTCGTTGAGGCGCCGTTTTTTGTCCGCCTCCTCGAATTCCTCGTAGGCCATCTCCTCCTCGACGAGCTTACGTATCTCCTCGCTGTCGGGGTCTTCCAATTCCTTGGCGCCCTTGTCGTTATAGTAGGGGTCTTTGTATTTTTCTCCTGAGCTTTTCGCCTTGGAAGTTTTCTGGGGTTTTGGCTTCTTGGGCTTTTCCGTTGAAGGCACGTCAGTTTCCTTAAGGACACCCGCTTCGCCTTTAACTTTGCAGGCGAAGCTGGCAATCTTGTCGGCGTCCTCGTTCTCGGGCACCCGTGAGTGGCCGGGCACCTGGAGGAAACTGAGTTTCGGGAACTCTTTCAAGTACTTCTTCAGGGCCTCGACCATTTCAATGTTCGCTTTCGGCGTCCAGCCTTTGGTCATTAGCCCTATGACGTAGGTAGAGTCGGAGCAGATGACGATAGGGAGGTTCTTGTCTTTTATGGCGGACAAGCCGAATCTGACGGCCTCGAGCTCCGCGATGTTGTTCGTCACTTCTTCCCCTAAGTAGACCCTGAAGTTCTTGCGGAATTGGTTATATAAAAGGACGATCCCGCACCCACCGGGTCCGGGATTGCCTTTGCAAGCGCCGTCGCAGTAAAGATAGACGGTGTCCTTATAATGCGTGACGCTCAGAGTAGGATGCTTGGTCCTTCTTTGGTAAGAAGGTTTGCTCATTCCTCGGAGGCCTGCTCCATGATGGAATCTTCCATCTTGAAGTTGGCGTAGACGTTCTGCACGTCGTCCAGTTCGTCGAGGGCGTCGATCAAGGTCAGGACCTGCTTGGCGGTCTTGACGTCGTTGACGTCGACGGTGGAAGCCGGGATCTGTTCGAGGTTGGCCTCGATGTAGTCGATCTTGGCGTCTTCAAGCGCTTTCTTGACAGCTTCGAACTCGGAGATGCCGCAGGTGATCTCGAAGTTCTCCTCGTCGGAGTTCATGTCCTCGGCGCCGGCGTCGGAAACGAGCAGGAAGAGGTCGTCTTCGGTAGCCTTATTGAGGGGCACTCTGATGACGCCTTTCTTGTTGAACTGCCAGGCGACCGCGCCGTTGTTGGCCAAGGAGCCTCCCCTCTTGTCGAGGGTCGTTCTCACTTCAGCAGCCGCACGGTTCCTGTTGTCGGTCAGGACCTCGATGATGAGTCCCACGCCGCCCGGAGCGTAACCTTCGTAGATGATCTCTTCATAAGAAACGCCCGGAAGTTCGCCCGTGCCTTTCTTGATGGCTCTGGTGACGTTGTCCTGGGGCATGTTGACGGCCTTGGCCGCCAGAATGGCCGTTCTGAGCCTGGGGTTCATGTTGGGATCGCCGCCGCCGTCTTTGGCCGCGATGGTGATCTCTTTACTGATCTTGCTGAAGGCTTTGCCGCGCTTGGCGTCGGCAGCCGCTTTCTTGTGCTTAATGGATGACCACTTATTATGTCCACTCATAGAAACTCCTGAGTTTGGGATTTAAATATTTATTTCAATCGTTGGGTAAGTTGCTTTTCAATTCTTCCACCGTCGTGCTGGCCGTGCCGGATTTCCCGACCACTATGCCGCCCGCTATATTGGCGAGCCGGCAGGCGTCCCAGAGTTCGCCTCCCGCGGCCAAAGAGGCCGCCAGGACCGCGACTACCGTGTCGCCGGCGCCCGAGACGTCGAAGACGCCTCTTAGCGTCGCCGCCTTCGCCCTCTTGATCTCACCAGAACGCTCGCACAGAGCTATTCCGTGCTCGCTTAGGGTGATGACAAGGCTTTCAACTGAATGGCGGGCGAAAAAGGCTTCAGCGATGCCGGAGAGCTCGTCCACGGGCTGGCCTTTCGGCTTGTAGCCGGAAAGGATCAGCGCCTCCTCGAGGTTCGGCGTCGCGAGGGTTCCGGAATAGGGTTCCTTGCAGTAGCGGTTCGGATCGACCAGAAGAGGCTTACCAGACTTCGCGAGCGTGTCGTTCAGCTCCTTACCGCAAAGCCCCTTGTTGTAATCCTGGAGGATGAGGACGTCGCAGGAGGGGGCCAGCTTTTCGCAGGCTTCCATAAGCGCGGCATGCACGGAGTCGTCCTCTTTGACGATGCCGTCCCAGTCGACTCTCACAACGTGCTGGGAGCGCGCGATTATCCTGACTTTCCTAGTGGTGTGGATGTTTTCGTCCACGATGAGGCCGGAGCAGTCGACGCCGGCTTTGGTCAAAAGATCCTTGAGGTGCGCGCCGTCCGCGTCGTTTCCGATAGCGCCGACCATGACAGGCACGGCGCCCAGCGACGCCAGGTTCATGGCGACGTTGGCGGCGGCTCCCGGCATGTCGCTCTCGCTTGTCACCCTGACTACGGGGACCGGAGCTTCCGGGGAGATGCGGTTGACCTCGCCTCTCACGAAGTGATCGAGCATAACGTCGCCGACGACCAGTACGCGGCGGCCCTTTATGCCGTCAAGAATGTTCTCGATCTTATTCTTCCACATTCTTCTTGGTGGCTTCGTAGGCGGCCTTGATCTGCTGGGCGATGTTGGGAGGAACTTCGCTGTAGTGCGAGAATTCCATGGAGTAGGAGCCCGCGCCGCCGGTAATGGAGCGCAGTTCGGAGCAGAAGCGGAACATTTCCGCCTGCGGGACCTGGGCTTTTATGACCTGGAGGTTGCCGTCCACGTCCATGCCCATGATCTGGCCGCGTTTCGAGTTGATGTTGCCGTTGATGTCGCCCATGAATTCCTGCGGGCAGGCGATGGAGACGTTCATGATAGGCTCCAGAAGGATCGGGTCGGCTTTCTTGATGGCTTCACTGAAAGCCATTCTGCCGGCGATCTGGAAGGCGATATCCTTGGAGTCGACCGGGTGCTCTTTGCCGTCGTACAGTTCGACGATGACGTCCACGACGCGGCAGCCGGCGATGACGCCTTCGGTCATGCGGGACTGGATGCCTTTGTCAACGGAAGGAATGAAGGAGCCGGAAATAACGCCGCCCACGATCATATCCTTGAATTCATAACCCTTGTCTCTTTCATTGGGTTTCAAGCGGATGGCGACTTCGCCGAACTGGCCGGCGCCGCCGGACTGCTTTTTATGACGATATCTGACGTCCGCGGTGCCGCGGATCGTTTCATGGTAAGCGACCTTCGGAGTGGCGGTCTTGACTTCCGCTCTGAATTTGTCCTTGAGCCAACGGAAGGAGACGTCGAGGTGGACGTCGCCCATGCCGGAGACTAAGAGTTCGTGCGTTTCCTGCGGACGGTCGACATGGATCGTGGGATCCTCTTCGATCAGTCTGTTCAAGCCTTCGGAGATCCTTTCCTCGTCGCCCTGCTTGGCGGCGGTCACGGCCACGGTCATAACGGGGTTCGGGAACTCGATCGGCGGGAAGTCGACCTTGACGGCGCCGAGGCAGTCGTTGAGTTTCGTCTTTTTAAGCTTGGAGACGGCCACGATCTCGCCGGGGAAAGCGGAGTCGACGGTGATGCGTTCCTTGCCCTGCATGATCATGAGGTCGCCGAAACGTTCTTTCTGACCGGATGTCTGGTTCTGCACTTCGGTGCCGGAAGAGATCTTGCCCTGGTAGACGCGCATGAAGGTGATCTGGCCGATGGAGGCGTCCGTCACGGTCTTGAAGACGTAAGCGCAGGCCGGAGCGTTCGGGTCGGGCTTGAGCTCGGTGTCCCCTACTTTCTTGGCGCCCTTGTCGGCGGGGCTGGGCAGATAGTTCAGAATGGCGTCGATGACTTCCTGGACGCCGGTAAGGCTGGTGGCGGAGGTGACGAGAACGGGGCAAAGGAGGCCCTTGGCTACGCCGGCCTTGAAGGCCGTCGCGACTTCCGCGTCGGTAAGCTCGCCGCCGAAATATTTTTCCATCAGAGCCTCGTCGGTCTCGGCGACGGACTCGATGAGTTTCGTTTTCATTTCCTCAAAGAGCGCGGGATCAGCGGCGCCGGCGTCGGAACCGAAGAGGGAGACGACGCCTTTGAAATTCGCTTCCATGCCGACGGGGATGACTATGGGACAGCACTTGCTGCCGAAGTCTTCCACGAGCGCGGCCAAAGTTTCCTCGAACTTCGCGCTTTCCTTGTCAGCCTTGTTGATGACGAACATGCGGGGCAGTTCGTACTTGTCAAGGATCTTGACGTTCTGGATGGCGCCCACTTCCACGCCCTTGGTGGCGTCGACTACGACGATCGCGCTGTCGGCGACCGCGGCGTTCGCGACGACCTGGCCCACGAAATCAGTGTAGCCCGGCATGTCGCCAATGAAGACGTTGTGGCCGTTAGTGGTGAAGTAAAGGTTGCTGCCGTGAATGGAAACGCCTCTCTCCTGCTCCTCGGGGGTGCAGTCGGAGACGGTGTTCTTATCGAGGATAGTCCCTAGTCTCTGGGTCATACCCGTTTTGTTTAACATGGCTTCGACAAGGCTCGTCTTGCCGGAAGCGGCGTGGCCGACCACGATGACGTTTCTGATCTTTTCTACCGGGACGTTTTTCATACTTTTTGGGTTTGGTTGGGATTAATTGAAACTTTTAAATTTTGATTTTATGATTATACAAAAAGCGCCCTTTCCCATCAAGTGGTTGAACATAAAAAAAAGGCGCGGCTCGCGCCGCGCCTTAAATCCAACTTATTTGCCCATTTTCTTCAGGAAGATCTCCGCTCCGTTGCCGTCGCAGGGCGGCTTGAAGAAGATCTCGACCGTGTAGCTGGCGCCGGGGCTGTGCTCCTTCAGATCGATCTCGTAGCGCGCCTCTTCCCTTCTAGTCTTGTCGATGGGGAGGGCCTTGGCCTTGGCCACCGGTTTGCCGTTCATGGCGATGGCGATGGCGCAGGGGCGCTTGTAGCCGCCGCCTTTGACCATGACCTGATATTTTCCGGGGCCGGTCACGTTGTTGGAGACGAGGAAGTGCACGTTGGTCAGCACATGCTTCTCGCTGGCGTTCCAGGTGCCCAGGAAGACGCCTCTGTCTTTTTCCACCATCTCTTTGTTGAGTTTCTCGAAGATCTCTTTGAGCTGCGTGGCGTCCTTCAGAGTCTTGGCCGTCCACTTGGCCGGATCCTTGTCAGGTTCGGTGGCGCCGTCGGGTCCGTTGCTGACCCAGTCCTGCTCGAAAGCTCTGACCTTCTTCTGGATCTCCGCCATATCGGTGCCTTTCAAAAGCTCCGTCAAATAAAGCTGCCAGCGCGGCAGATAGTAGCAGCCGATAAGGCCGCTCCAGTGGTGCGCCACATAGCCGTCGAGGTGTCCGCCCCAGACCGTGATGAGCCTTCTGGCATCCATCTTGTAATACTTCTGCAGTTCCGGATCGTCGCTCCACTTGGCGGCGGCGCCGGTCCACTCGTTCAGCATGAACTGATAGCGCGTAGAGTTCAGCTTGTCAACGTCGGTGAGCATTTCCGTAAAGCAGCCGAGAAATTTCTTGGCGTTTTCCCTGGCTCCCAGCTGATGGGAGAAAATGGTCATGGCAATCATGTTGTCAGCCGTAGAGCTTCCGATATGGTTGGCCAGTTCCACCGCGTCGTCCCAGTAGCAGCCGCAGTTGGCAAATTCATTGGAGCAGGAGAGGAAAATGTCCAGCGCCTTGAACCAATCGGGATTCAGATGATGCGGATCGGTGGAGAGCTGCGGGATGACCTGATACTTGAAGTGTCCGCCTCCCCCGCCGGAATAGAAGCATTTGAAGATGATCTGCCAGGCTTCCCAGATCTTGTCGGGGCAGGAGCCGTAGCGGGCCGTCAGGTATTCCATGAGCCAGTCCTCTATCTTCATCTCGTCCGCCAGCCAGGCGGTGT
>JAGCDY010000114.1 GCA_017650925.1 bacterium | reverse complement strand
GCGCCGAATTCTTTGTCAATGTAGTCCATGGCTTCGCCGGCATCCTTGAAGCCCAGGCCGATGAGGGCCTCGACGAGAAGAAGTCCGGAGAGGATGCCGTCCCTTTCGGGGATGTGCTTCTGAAAGCCCAAGCCGCCGCTTTCTTCCGTGCCGACGAGCGCCGTGCCGTCGATGAGATGGGGAACGATATATTTGAAGCCCACAGGCTTTTCTTCCAGGGGAATATTGTATTTCCTACAGAAACGGTCGATGGTCACGGAGCAGGAGACGGTCTTGACCATTTTGCCTGACCACTTCTTGCACTTCATGAAGTAGAGGGCGAGAATGAGCGCGATCTTGGGAGTAATGATATACTCTCCCCTGTTGTCCGCGGCCGCTAGTCTGTCGGCGTCGCCGTCGGTGACGAGGCAGATATCGAAGCCTTCCTTCGCGATCTTTTCAAGGCTGGCGGCCATGTTGGGGGGAACAGGCTCGGGAGCGATGCCGGGGAAGGCGGGGTTGCGGTCAGATCTGATGGTCACGGCCTGGTGGCCAAGCTTGCTGAGAATGTCCGCGATGTAAGTCTTGCCTACGCCGTAAAGGGAGTCCACCAGGACCTTGAGCGGTCTGGAAGAGAGAAGCTTTTTGTCGATGAAGGAGTCCACCCATTCAAGGTAGACTTTTTCGGGGTCGCCCTGCAGAACGAGACCCTGCTTTTCGGCCTCATCTCTCGAGATCCTCTTGGGTTCGTTCTTGCCGACCTGGGCCTCGATGCCCTTGGTGGTGTTGACGTCCGCGGAGCAGCCCGGAGGCGTCTTGATCTTGAAGCCGGAATAGTTGGCGGGATTGTGGCTGGCGGTGATCATGACGCCGCCCGCCAAATCATAATGTTTGACAGCGTAAGAAACTGTTGGCGTTGGCAGCGGCTTGTCGGCAGGCAATACTTTGAAACCGTTGGCCCAGAGGATCTCCGCCACTAATTCGGCGAAACGCTTCCCCAGGAAGCGGTGGTCGTAGCCAACGACGAGTGAGGCGCCTTCTTTGCCTTCGCTTTTGAGATAGTCGGCGTAGGCCTGGGCGGCCTTGGCCAGATTCTCGAAGGTGAAGGTGTCGGCGATAACGCCGCGCCAGCCGTCGGTTCCGAATTTTATGATGTTCTCAGCCATTCTATTTCTTTTCCATCGCGTAGAAAGCTTTTATGCGCTCCGCCATGTCGGGCTTGCCGAAAAGGTAGCTGCCGGCCACGAAAGCGGTGGCGCCGGCCTTATAGCAGAGATCCTTGGTCTCGCCGTCCACGCCGCCGTCCACTTCCAGAGCGCAGTCGAGGCCTCTTTTTTCGATCTCGCTTTTGATCGATTCGATCTTGGGGAGCATGTCGGCCATGAAGCTCTGTCCTCCGAATCCGGGCTCAACCGTCATGACGAGGATTATGTCGCAGAGATCAAGGTACGGGAAGATGGCCTCGGCAGGTGTTTTCGGCTTGACGACTAACCCTACGGCACAGCCGGAATCTTTGAGACTTTTGAGGGTGTCGGTGACTTTTTGGGGGCTGTCGAAGGCCGGGCTCTCGATGTGCATGGTGATGATGTCCGCGCCGGCTTCCCTGAATTTGGGGGCGTAGGTGACGGGATCGTCGATCATCAGGTGCACGTCGAAAACAAGGTCGGAGTGGGGCCTGAGCTTCTTGACTACCGGATGCCCGAAGGTCAGATTCGGCACGAAATGGGCGTCCATGATGTCCCAGTGGATGAGGTTGGCGCCGGCGGCCTTCGCCGAGGTTATTTCCTCCGCCCACTTGGAAAAATCGCAGGAAAGCAGCGAGGGGGAAACGCAGATCCCTTTGAGGACCTCCTTAATTTCTCTCAGAGTCTTCATATTTAAGATTATACTAGAAGACCCGCTTAAAAAAAAGGCGCTAAATGTTATAATGTTCAGAAATAGGCAATGAATACTTCTATGGAATCAGCTTCCGCCCAAAAGCAAAGCCGCATGCCGCAGCGCTTCTTTACCGACGGTGACCCTGTTACTGAAAGAGGCATCCGCCGCGCCCTGAACATGACCATTCTGTCCGGTGTCTTCAGCAACGTCTGGACAGCCATCACCGTGAACCTCCCCTACCAGATGTACCTGTCTGTTCTGCAGGCTAGCGGCAAGCTGGTCGGCCTGGCCGGCACCATAACAAGCTTCACGATGATATTGCAGCTGCCTGGGGCCTTCATTTCCGAGATGCTTAAGGAAAGGCGGCCCATGGTGGTCTTTTTCGCCTTCATCCAGCGGTTCCTTTGGTTCATTCCGGCTTTCATGCCGCTCTTCACAAAAGACTACAAGATCCTGGCCCTCACTCTTGTCGCCGTCTGCGTTCTAAGCATGGCCTTGGGCAACTTCATCACCGGCTCCTGGCTGGCCTGGATGACGGACCTTATTCCCAACGACAAGGCCGGCAACTACTGGGGCCGCCGCATGACCATCGTCATGACGGTGTATCTCGGCACGATCTTCTTATCAGGCTACGCCCTTGATATCCTGCCGGGAATGTGGAAGGATCTGCCGCTCCTCGGCTTCATGGTGGTCTTCTTTGTCGCCGGCGTCTTCAGCATGATAGATATTTTCTACCAGACCAAGACGGCCGAAGTGACGCCGGAGCATCCCAACCGCGACAGGGGCATGCTTGAACGGGCGATGATGCCCTTCAAGAGCAAAGACTTCCTCTACCTCACCTTCGCCTACAGCGCCTGGTACTTTCTGAACACCATCTTCGCGGCTTTCTCTTACATTTTCATCCGGCAGGAATACGGCATAAGCTACCATGTCATATCCTTCATCGCCGGCGCGAACATCCTTGGCATCGTGGCCTTCAGCAGGATCAGCGGCTACATAATAGACAGGCTCTCCGCCAGGAACTACGTGATATTCCTGATCATCATAGAGCCGCTTGTCAACCTCTACTGGTTTTTCGTTTATCCCGACAAGAGCGTCAGCTTTACCCTGCCCTTCATGGAAGGCGCGCTCACCGTGACGGAGCCTGTTCTTGTCCTGATGATCGGGCAGTTCATGTTCGGCGCGCTGGCCAATGCCGTCTACATGGGGCAGATGGCGCTTTTGGGCATCCACGCTCCTACGCACGACCGTTCCATCGCCATGGCGAGCCACAATTTCGTGGTCGGCATGGTGGCGGCCCTGGGTCCGATACTAGCCGGTATTTTCATCGATCATTTCAAGGCTTATCACACCGTCGTGTTGGGAGCAGATTGGCGCTACATGCAGCTCATCGCGGCTGGGTTGACGATTTTCGCCTGGGGCGCCGTACTTCCCTTGTTCCTTAAGATCTCCGTAATGTCGAACGAGCTGCCCTTCAAGGACGCCGTGGGAAGATTGGCTTTCTACAATCCTATAAGGATGGCGCGCTCCATGTACAACATCGTGACGATCCAGCATTCCACCGACGCGGAAGCCAGGGCGGAAGCCGTGGAAGAGCTGGGCGAAGAGAACGCCGCCATCGCCGTCAAGGACCTGGTGAAAAACATGGGCGATCCCTCCTACGAAGTGCGAGAGGCCGCTGCCAAAGCGCTTGGCACCATAGGAAGCCCTGACGCCATCCAAGCCATCCTGGAGCTTTTGAAGGACGAGGACACCGACCTGCCCATCACGCTGATCAGAGCTCTTAGGATGAACAACAGCAAAGAAGGCATCCCGGTCATCACGGAAAAGCTTGATTCGCAGAATCCCTTCGTGCAGCGAGAAGCCGCGAGAACGCTGGGCGTCCTTGGCGGCGTCTCCGCCATTCCGAAACTTTGGGAGCTGCTTAAGACGACCAACAACGCGACCGTCGCCACCGCCGTTTCCGGCGCCCTGGCCAAGCTGGGCTGCCGCGACGCCCTGAAGGATATCTGGCCGCATTACAGGCAGACGGAAAACCTGACTTTGAAGAAAGAGATGGCCCTGGCCATGAGCACCATATTGGTGCCGGACGGCGGCTTTTACGAAATAATGACGAAGGAGGACAAAGCCTTCGCCAGCCAGCCGGAAAAACTCATAGCCACCTTCTCCTGGAGCGTGGTCTGCATGGCGGAAAGGCTCTCCTCTTCCCAGACTCCCGGAAGGACGCACCATCAGAACGTTCTTCTGGCCGGCACCCAGAAAGAGAAAGCCAAAAAGATCCTGACGGCCTACGAGAGCAATCCGCCCCTGGCCGCCCTTCTGGCCTGGAACATCGGGAAAAACATAGGATATCTGCGCTTCGGTTTCTCCCCGCCCATCAGCCTGGAAAGCGAGGATGAATATCTGGAAAATCTCTACGACTGCGACGAGCGCTTCGGACTTGGCATGTGGCTTATCCGCGAAATGAGCGAAGCGGCCAAAAACCTCGAGACCATAACGTCCCTGGATATCCTGATCATCATCCACTTCCTCTCCAGCTGGTGCCGCGAGGAAGCCACCAAGCCGTAATTTAAGCTTTCCTTTCCTTCGGAATAGTCAGCGCGAAGGCGGAATTCAAAATCGCCATCAGGGCGGAGAAAGAAAACAGCACGCCCG
>JAGCDY010000113.1 GCA_017650925.1 bacterium | reverse complement strand
TTGCAGCCTATGCAGTCATAAGCCTTCATGGTCAGTTTAAGTTTGTGATTCTTCTTGCCAACGGAAGCCTTGAGCGCGACTTTCATTCCTTCCACAGTCGTGGTTTCATCGCAGGAATACTGGCTGCCCTTGTCGGTAAATTTGAAACTCATGCCTCCGAACATTGCCGGTTCCTTGACCCAGCCGTGGCGGAAGGTCACCGTGCTGTTGTTGAAAGGATCTTTGTCCTGGTTGTGAACGTTGGTGTTTTTTCCGGAGAAATTATTTACCGGAAGCAGTTCCTCGACAAAGGGGGTGTCTTCAGAATAAGTTCCCAAATTGAAATAATTGTTCGCGTAAGCCGGGCCGATCTTGAAAGTCAGCGTGGTTTTTTTGCGCTTGAAATTCAAGCTTATGTCCTTGCCTTTCAAATATCCGTCGTCACCCTTGGGGATAAGGCAGAAGCCGTCGGAAAAGATGTTGCCTTTGCAGCTGACGAAAAATCTGTGCTCGCTGTCGGCATCTATCCTTCCCAGCGTCTCGTCCGTAACAATGGCCGACATCTTCAGAGTGCACTCCGATCCCGGCGGATCTATCAGCGCGGCCTTGTTGCCGCTTTTGACTTTGAAGACCATGGAGGTGCCGGCGGCGGGGAAAGTAAAAGGTCCGCCGCCTTCGTAGGGAGCGTAGCCGCCGGAAGTCGCGCTGTTGAAGATGTAGTATTCGCCGGGCTTCAGCTTTTTGCCCCAGCCATAGCCGTTGATATCAGTTTTGACCGTGGAAATGATCTTGGTGTGGTTGTAATCCTCGCTGACGGAAAACTCATAGCCAGGGACAGGCGAACCGTTTTCCTCGTCCAGCACTTCTATCCTGAGTTTCCCCTTAAGATCGATCACGGCCTGCGCCGACATAACAGCCGCGAAGGCGCAGAGCGCCATGAGCAAAGAAATCTTCCTCATCGTCATTCCATTCGGTTGGTTATTCCATTTTTAATTATAACATATCCGCACTTGACGCCAGTGCCGGGGCGGTTATGGTATAATTACAAATAATCTAACTTAAAAGAAAACTTAAGGAACCGAATGGATTTTCCACTTTCGAAAAGACTTTCTCTTCTGCCGCCCTACCTTTTCAAGGAAATAGATGCGCTGAAGAGCGAACTGAAAAAATCCGGCGCCGACGTCATCAATTTGGGCGTGGGCGACCCCGACCTGCCCACTCCCCCGCATATCGTGGAGGCTTTGAGGAAGGCCGCGCTGAACCCGGCCAATCACCAGTATGCTCTCGACAACGGCAAGCAGGCCCTTAGGGAAGCCTGCGCCGCCTATTACAAGACGCGTTTCGGCGTGACGCTTGACCCCAACACCGAGATCATGCCGCTTCTTGGTTCCAAGGAAGGCATCGGCCACATCCATCTGGCTTTTGTCAACCCCGGCGACATAGTCCTCGTTCCGGAACCGGGATATCCGGTCTATCATTCCGGCACGCTGTTCGCTGACGCCGAAACGTACTATATGCCTTTGAAGGAAGAGAACGATTATCTCCCCGACCTCGACGCCATTCCGGAAGAAGTCGCGCAGAGGGCAAAGATGATGTTCCTTTGTTACCCCAATAATCCCATCGCCGTCACAGCGCCTCTTAGCTTCTACAAGAAAGCCCTGGATTTCGCGAAGAAATACGGGATCATAATCGCCCACGACGCGGCCTACGCCGACGTTTACTACGACGGCATCAAGCCGCACTCCTTTCTGGAAGTGGAGGGCGCCAAGGAATACTGCGTGGAGTACTACTCTCTGTCCAAGACTTACAACATGACGGGATGGCGCGTGGCCTTCGCGGTCGGCAATCCCTCCCTTGTGGCCGGGCTCTCCCGCATCAAGGGCAACCTCGACTCCGGCATCTTCGGCGCCGTCCAGGACGCCGCCGTGGAAGCGCTAACGGGCGACCAATCCTGGCGCGAGGAACTGCTCAGGACTTACCAGGAAAGAAGAGACACGCTGGTTCAGGGATTGCAGTCCCTGGGCTGCGGCGTCAAGCCCAGCCAGGCGGCCTTCTACGTCTGGGCGCCTGTCCCCAAAGGCATGACCAGCAAAGAGACCACCATGAAGCTCCTTAAGGAAGCGGCGGTCGTGGCCACGCCCGGCAACGGCTTCGGGCCTTCCGGCGAAGGCTACATCAGAATGACGCTTACGGCTCCCAAGGAGCGTCTGGCGGAAGCGGTCGAAAGGATCAAAAAGCTCAACATCTACAAATGAGTCTAGTCTTTCTCAGTCTCGGCTCCAATTTGGGCAACAGATTGGAGAATCTGAAAAGCGCGGTGGAAAAGCTGCGCTCCAGGCTCTCTTTCGTCTCCTGCTCCTCCGTTTGGGAAACCGCGCCCCTGGACTGTCCCGCCGGCAGCTCCGCTTTCCTGAACGCGGTCTGCTCCTTCGAGTGCGCTATGGAGCCAGTAGAATTGCTACGTTTCGCTAAAGAGATCGAGAAAGCGCTCGGCAGAAAAGAAAAAAACGTCCTGAACGAACCACGGCCCATAGACATCGACATCCTTTCCTTCGGGAATGTCGAAACGAATTCCGAAGAACTTATCATACCGCATCCCAGAATGAAGGAAAGGCTTTTCGTTCTGGCTCCCTTGAGAGAAGTTCAAAAAGGCTCCTTCCCTTTCGCGGAGGAATTCGCTTCCTTATTCGGCAAGCAGAAGGTTAGCCTCTTCGCTCCCCCATTTGCAATCACAACAGTTTAAAAATATGGAAAACAAACTTCTAAAACTTTCCTCCTCGCCGCACATCAGAAGCGGAGATTCCGTCCGGAAAGTCATGTGGACGGTCTTTCTGGCTCTGCTGCCGGCTTTGATCTGGAGCTACGTCATCTTCGGCCTCATGGCGGTCAAGCTGACCGTCGTCTGCGTGCTCTTCGCCATGGTCTGCGAAGCTGCCTGCCTCAAAGTAAGAAAGCAGCCAATTCAGTCCTGCTGGGACGGCAGCGCCGCTCTGACTGGCCTTCTCGTCGCCTTCAACGTTCCGCCGACCATTCCTCTTTGGATGCCGATGCTCGGCACAGCCATCGCTGTTATCATCGTCAAGCAGTGCTTCGGCGGCCTGGGCTGCAACATCTTCAACCCGGCACTCATTGGACGCGCATTCCTATTGGCTTCCTTCCCGAAGCACATGACAAGCTGGACCTTGGGCGCGCAATTCGGCGGCAGCGTGGACGCCGTCAGTCAGGCGACGCCTCTGGGACTGCTTAAGGAAGGCGGCCAGGACGCTCTAATCGAGGCTTTCGGTTCGAAGGGCAGCATGTACCTTGACCTGGCCTTCGGCTATGGCAGAGGGGCCATAGGCTGCGTCGGCGAGATCTCAGCCGTCCTGCTCCTCATTGGCGGACTCTTCCTCCTCATCAGGGGCATCATCAGCTGGCACATCCCCATAAGCTTCCTCCTTACCCTGGCGGTCGTGACCTTCCTCTTCAAGGGAGATCCCCTTTTCGCGATCCTAAGTGGCGGCGCGATGCTGGGCGCTTGGTTCATGGCGACCGACATGGTCACCTCGCCGCTCACGCACAAAGGACAATTGCTCTTCGGCGCGGGCTGCGGCCTTCTGACTTTCCTCATCAGGAAGTGGGGCGGATACCCTGAAGGCGTCTCTTATTCCATCCTTATCATGAACGCGACTGTCCCTCTCATAGACGGCATGTTCTCTAACCGCGTATTCGGGACGGGCAAAAAATGAAAACGATTCTGCATTACGGCTTAGTCCTTCTCATCATCGCCGGCGTGGCCGGCGTGGGGCTTTCCCTGGTCGATCGGATCACCAAAGGCCCCATTGCTGAAGCCCAGAGCAAAAGGCTCGAAGAGGGCCAGAAACTGGCCTTCCCTTCCGCCTCGTCGTTTGGCGAACTGAAAAAGCTTGAAACCGACGGCAAAACGATCGAATACTACGAAGTCTTCGACGAAGGCAAAAACGTTATCGGTTACGAACTGCTCTACTCTGTCGGCGGCTACCAGTCCCGGATCAAAGTTTTAACGGGCATCGAGCCCGACGGCAAAGTCGTCGCCATCAGAGTGCTCGAGCAGGCCGAGACTCCGGGCCTCGGCGCGGAAGTGGACGCGCTGCCAAGTAACCAGTCGCTGCTCTGCGCGTTCGTCAGCCTCTTCTCCCCCGAGCCCGAGAAAGAGGAAAGCAACATCCCCTGGTTCCAGGCCCAGTTCTCCGGCAAGACGCCGGAAGATCTCATAGTCGTGAAGACGAAGGATCCGAAACACATCACCGCCCTCTCCGGAGCGACAATCACAAGCACGGCTGTCACGAAAGCGGTCAAGGAGCCCATCGAACTCTTCCTGAAAGCTAAAGCGGAGGGACAATTATGAGTCTTTTCAAAGAATTTTTAAAAGGCATTTGGGAAAAGAACCCCGTATTGGTGCTCTCTCTGGGCTTGTGCCCGACGCTCGCCACCAGCGGCAGCATGAAGAACGCCGTGGGCATGGGACTTTCAGTCATCGCGGTCCTGACTTTCTCCAACATCATCATTTCTTTGATCAAGGGCTTCGTCCCTTCCAAGATCAGGATCCCCTGCTACATCATCGTCATCGCTTTCCTGGTGACGGTCGTCGATATGCTCATCGCGGGCTTCGCGCCTGAACTGAGCAAGGCCATCGGACTCTTCATCAAGCTGATCGTCGTGAACTGCATCATCCTTGGCCGCGCGGAAGCCTTCGCCGCCAAGAACAATCCTATAAGAGCCGCGCTCGACGGCCTCGGCATGGGCATAGGCTTCCTGATCGCCATCTCGATCATCGCGACCATCAGGGAAGTTTTGGGCGCCAACAAATGGTTCGGGCTTACCGTAGTTCCCGGCTGGGATCCCATCGGCATCATGATCCTGCCCGCCGGCGCGCTTCTGACTTTCGGCCTGGTTATGGCCGTGCGTAACGTTCTAGCCCAAAGGAGGGCCAAATGAACTTAGCCACCGCCTTTCTAGTCATCATCTCAGTCGTTCTCGTCAACAACTTCATCTTCTCGCGCTTTCTCGGATACTGCCCGTACATCGGCGTCTCCACGGAGAAGAAGTCGGCGCTCGGCATGGGTTTGGCCGTCATCTTCGTCATGACTCTCGCGAGCGTGGTCTGCTGGCTCGTTTACCACTTCTTCCTCTATCCCTCCGAGAGCAATCTTTTCTACAAGATCTTCGGAAACGGGCAAAGTGTTGAAAATTTTGACCTCAGGTACCTCATGACGCTGGTCTTCATCCTCGTCATCGCGGCCCTCGTGCAGTTCGTGGAAATGGTCATCCAGAAGATCGCCCCGCCCCTTTACGCGGCCTTGGGCATCTACCTTCCCCTTATCACGACGAACTGCGCCGTCCTGGGCGTCACGATCCTCAACATCGAGGGCGTGACCATCAACGGCACTCAGCTGGGCTACGGGCACCCGTACAGCCTCCTGTTTGGCGTTTTGCAGGGGTTTGGGGCCGGATGCGGCTTCCTGCTCGCCCTCATGCTGATGGCGGGCATTAGGGAGCGTCTGGCGCTTGTTGAGATCCCCAAGCCTTTCAGGGGAATGCCGATCGCCTTCCTTACCGCCGCGCTATTAGCCATAGCCTTCATGGGCTTCGCCGGACTCGTTAAATAAAGGACATTTATGGAAAACGAAAAAGAAGTCAAAAATCCTCCCGTTCCCGAAAAAGAAGAAAGAGTGACGACCAAGCACTCCCTCAAACTGGGAAACACGAAGCTCGACTATACCGCCACGACCGGAACGCTCTTCCTTAGAGAGCATAAAGACGAGAGCAAGATTAAGGCCAAGATCTTCTTCACCTACTACGAAAAAAGCGGCGTGAAAGACAAAAAGAGCCGCCCCGTTATCTTCATCTACAACGGCGGCCCCGGCTCCTCCTCCATCTGGCTGCACATGGGCGCCTTCGGCCCCAGGCGCTGCAAGATGAACGCCGACGGCTCCGCTCCCAAGCCGCCCTTTGAGATCGTGGACAACAAGGACACGCTCCTTGACATAGCCGACCTTGTCTTCGTAGACCCCGTCAGCACGGGCTTCTCCCGCGCCGCCGACCTCGAGCACGAGGATGAGTTCCACGGCCTGGAAAAAGACATCGAGGCCATGGGCGACTTCATCATGCGCTTCTGCAGCCAGCAGGGCCGCTGGATGTCCCCCAAATACTTGCTCGGCGAAAGCTACGGCACGACGCGCTCCGCGGGCCTGGCCGGTTACTTGAACAACGAGCAGGGCATGTACCTTAACGGCATCATACTCGTTTCCTCCATCCTTGATTTCGGCACCGCGAGGTTCGACTTCGGCAACGATCTCCCCTACATTCTCTTCCTGCCGACTTACGCCGCCATCGCCCACTATCACGGCAAAGCCGGAAAAGGCACGAAGCAAAGCGATTTCCTTTCCGAAGTTGAAAGCTTCGCCGTCAACGAATATCTCCGCGCGCTCTTTCTGGGCACGGCGCTTCCCGAAGAGGATAAGCTGGAGGTGGCCAAAAAGCTGGCCGACTACACCGGTCTTAGCGAGCAGTTCGTGCTTGACTGCAACCTGAAGCCCTCCATCTGGCGCTTCACCAAGAACCTCCTGAAAGAGGAAGGCTACAGCGTCGGCCGCTTCGACGGCAGGATAAAAGGCCGTGACGGCGAAAGAGCCGGCGACCATCCCGAGACCGATCCCAGTCATTCCGCCACCGCCGGCGTTTTCACGACCTGCTTCAACGATTACGTAAGAAGCGAACTGAATTACGATTCGGAAAAACTCTATTTGGTCCTGACCGGACGCGCGCATCCCTGGAAATTCGACCACGAGGGCAAATACGTCAACGTCAGTGACAGGCTCCGCCAAGCTATCTGCCGCAACACGGATCTCAAGGTCATGATCGCCAACGGCTACTTCGACCTCGCCACGCCGTACTTCGCCACCTGGCACACGGTGAACCATATGCCGCTTACTCCCGAATTGCAGAAGAACATCTCCCAGACCTACTACCAGGGCGGGCACATGATGTACACCATCGACAGCGAGCGCGCCAAACTCAAAGCCGACATCGTAAGCTTCATAAAGAAAAGCTCGAATAAGAAGTAATGTTCGCTTTCGGTTCATCAGACACCGCGTTCGTATCTCCCAGGCACGCCCTGTATCCGCACATGACGGTCTTCAAGAACGTCCAGGGCGACCTTACGCTGCGCGGCTGGAGCCAGGATGAAATAAGGTCAAGGATCGCCGAAATGGAAAGTTGGCCCTGGCTCTCTACCATTCTTTACAAGGCCTGCCGGGATCTTGATGAAGAGGAGCTCTACCTCGCGGCGCTCTCCAGGGCCATAGGCCCCAATCCGGAAAAGCTTCTCCTTGAGCTTCCAGAAAAGCCATCCGCGAGGATTTCCGAAGCGATAGCCCACATAAAAAACCTCTTCGCGCTCACAATAACCAACAATAAGACCGGCACGGCCTGGAACAGACAGATATGAAATTCGCCCATTTTTTCCTCTACGCCTCCATGCTCGTCCTCTCCAACATCTTCATGACCTTCGCGTGGTACTACCATTTGAAGAACAAAGCGGACGCCCCTGTTTTCCTCGCCATTCTAACAAGCTGGATAATAGCCTTCTTCGAATACAGCATCATGATCCCGGCCAACCGCTTCGGCAACCAGTCGCTGACCCTGATGCAGATGAAGATCACCCAGGAGATCGTCACTCTCTCCGTCTTCGTTCCCTTCGCGATCTTCATCATGAAAGAGAAAGTTTCCTGGAACTTCCTCTACGCCGCCCTTTGCATGGTGGCCGCCGCCTACTTTATTTTCAAGTGATCGAAAATAAAAAAGCGGACGGGGTTACCCGTCCGCCCAAACATGTAGGAGAAGAATTGTTTGGTTATTTGGATTTATATACGTCGCGGGGCTGCTTGTACCCCGGTTCGCAATAGTTGTAGGCCATGATCTTTTTTCCGTCGACCGAGAGTGGGCTGTCATAACTCTCGGGCAGATCGGCCAGGCCCTCTTCAGAGACGATGTAGACGTCGACCTGGAAGAATTTCGGGAAGTTCTGATTGAAGAAACCGAGACGGGAGATCTTCTGGGTCTTGCGCAGATAGAAGGTCCTGTCGTCGTCGGTTCTGTAATAGTAAGCGAGATAATAACTGCGGGGCTTGACGGCATTCTCGTTGGCTTTCTTGCCGTAGTTGTAGAAGACGTCGCCCTTGACTGTGCGTTTGGTGCTCTTCATGAACTTGATGTGGAAGATGGGGTCGTCGGACCTCTGGAGCGTGGCGTCAACGTAGTCGGTGCCCTGCGTGACGTCCAGCCACTCTCCGGAAATAAGGTCGGTGGAGTTGGCATAGCCCTTGAAAGTGTACTGGGGGTACAGAAGGCGCATCTCCTGGCGGCCCTTCCAGAATTTCACCTTGCCGGCCACGGGGTCTTTCAGCTGGCCGCCGAGGCAGGTCGTATAGCCGTCCCTGGCCACTATGACGGTGTAAGTGCTGCCGCCGGCGGTAAGATTGTAGGAGCCGGTGTACTTTTTAAAACCGGGCTTCTCCGCCAGAGCCGCCGTCGCTGTTATCGCCAATATGAGTAAAAGTATTTTCTTCATATCCATACCTTATTTTTTGTACCCGTAAGTGCAAAGGGGAAACTGCTGCATCATGTCGCGGAAGAGTTCGTCGTAGCGGTTGTGGATCTCTCTTGCCCACATGACGTCCCTCTCATACATGTACATGAAGCTGATGCCCATGACCAAAGAATCGCGGAAATCCTCAGCCTCCCAAACTTTTTCGCCTGTTCCGGCGTCGTAGAAAGCGACCCTGACGGTCACGCTGTTGTAAGAGAAAACGAGGCCGTAGCGGCTGCACTGCTCTTTCACTTCACCGTAGCAGACAAGGTCGACACCCAGGGCGCTCCTCATCCTGCCGGCGGCGCTTTCGTCGAGGTCGCGGCGAGTGAGCTTGCTTAGGCGGCTGTCGGTCTCGCCCATAGGCTGGACGTTCCAGTTCTTGTAGGAAACGAGGTTGCCGTAGAAGGAACGCCTGGCGTAGGTGTTGGCGTTCTTAACTCCGGAATTGTTTATGAACGGCATGACCGCGATGGTCGTGTACTTCGGGGTGACAGCGAGGTTGATGTGGTTGCGGGTGTTCATCACAACACCCTCGTGGATGTTTTCCATGGTGGCTCTCGCGCATCCGAAGAGCATGACTGAGGCCGCGGCCAGAAGTATGTATTTCACGATTTTCATCAGAAGGAGAATCCTGTGCCGAGGGTTAAGCCGTCCAGAGGCCTCCAATCTTTCGACTCGGAATCCTTGAAGATCGGCACGCCGTAGTTAACTCTGATGGGCATGCGCCACAATTGCAATATAAGGCTGCCGCCGACGCTGGCGTTGACTTCGCCCATGTTGTCGAACTTCTTCTTTTCGACCACGTACTGGCCGTTGACGGCGCGCAAAGCTTTGTAGTAAGTCCTTTCCTTCCACCAGACGTTGCCGATGTCGGTCCAGACCGCGCCATGCACGCTGATGTTTTCGTTGTAGCGCCAGATCGGGAAGATGTATTCCGCGGACACCATGAACTTGAAGGTGCCGCCCAAGGGGTTGTCGCCTGAGTAGTCCTTCGGTCCTACGAAGCCGTAGCGGAAACCGCGCATCTCTTCCGAGCCGCCCATGAAGAAGCGGTCGAAAATCGGCGTGTTGCTGGAAGCGAAGCCGATAGATCCGCGCAGCAACAGGACGTGGGAGCCGCTGAAGAGGTAGTTGGGCTTCCTTTCGAAGAGTTCGAAGAGCTTGAAGTACTGGGAGTGCGAAGCCTCGACCAAACCGTAGATGGTGGAGCCTACGCCGACTCTGCCTTTCAAGATGGTAAGAGCGCCGGAAGTCGGCAGGAACAAGGCGTCCCTGGTGTCGCGCGTCAAGGTGATGGTCGGAGCGAGGACGGCGTAGCTGCCCTTCTCCTTCTTCAGATACTTGTCGTAGCGCTCGTATTCCAGCGGGACCATGCGTTTCTGGACGCGGCCGTTGCGTTTGTTGACGTGACGGCGCGTGATCCAGGCAGTGTCTTCGCCGACGATGGTGTCGCCGTAATCAAGCGACTTGTCGACGCGGACTCTGATGTATTCGCCGGCCAGGGCGCCCTCGACTTTGATGACGCCGAGGTACTTGCCGACGGTCGGGATCCAGGCCATACTGATGGGCGTGGCCGCCCTGAGGTCGCCGCCGATCCTCATGATCCTGAGGTCGGGGCCGAGGGCGTTGTTGTTCTTCCAGTAGAGGTCGAAGCCAGCGGCGACTTTTCTTCCCTTCAGCTGTTCATGCAGGAAGTAAGGCTCGGTGAAGCTTAAGATGACATCCTGGCGGTGAATGCCGAATTCACCTTTGATGCGGAAGTGCTGTCCGCCGCCAGTGAAGAAGTTCTTGTAATTCTTCCAGTCAAAGTTAGGCTGCGTGATGGTGATGGTGCCGAAGAGGTAGTCGACCGAGGAGAAGCCGACGCCGATGCCGACCTGGCCGGTCAGCTTTTCCTTCACGTCGACGTAAATGTCTTTCTTGCTGTGATCCTGCGGATTGGGCGCCTCGATGATGTCCACCTTCTCGAAATAATCCATGTTCATCAGCCTTTGCTTGCTGGTGTCGATGCGGTAGTAGTTGTAGCGGTCGCCCGGGAAGAAGGAGAGCTCGCGGCGGATGACGACGTCCTTCGTCCTTTCGTTGCCGGAGATGTAAACGATGCCGATGTCGAAGAGCGAGGATTCGTCCATCTCGTAGAAGATGTCGACGCGCACGGCGCCGTCGTCGGGCTGATCCTCAGCCAAGAGGACTTTCGAGGCGCAGACCGCGTCGGCGTAGCCCAAAGAGCGGAAGTAATTTCTCAGGTTCTCGGTATCGCGCTCAACAGCCTGGGGCGTGTAGGGCTCGTCACGGTGCACCTCGATCATGGAGATGATGTTGGTGGCGTACATGCCGGTCAGCTTGCCCTGGCGCACGGTGATGCCGTTGACATAATAAGGACGCCCTTCCTCGATGGTTATGTCGAGAGCCAGTCCGTCTCCTTTAGCTGTCTGATGGATCTCGTAATCGACCTGGGCTTCCGGATAGCCGATCTCCTGGTACATCTCGGTTATCTTCCACATGTCGTCCCTGACCTGGTCTTCCTGATAAGTGCCGAACAAGAACCAGAAGCGGGATTTCGTGCCGATCAATAATTTGATCTTGGTGCTGGAAATGAGCGTGTTGCCGGTAATGTTGATTTCCCTGATGTAGGATTCCTCGCCTTCCGAAACGAGAATGTTCACGCTGGCTTTCGTGCCGTCCGCGGTGTCGTCGATCTCATAAGTGACGTCCGCCATGCCGTAGCCTTTCTCAGCGTAATATTTGCGGATCTCCTCAACGGAATTCTCAAGTTTTTCCAGGCTTAGAGGCTCGCCTATCTTGACCTGGAGCTTCTCGACCAGATCCTTTTCCTTAATGTTTTCGTTGCCGGTAAACTCAATCCTGTCAAGCACGGGCCTTTCTTTTACGGTGTACGTGACGATGGTGCCGCTGATGCCTTCGCTCGCAAAGGTCGAGGCGCTCTCAAAGTCGCCGGAAGCCAGAAGCCTCTCCGTGTCGGCCATCGCCTTTTCTTCCGAATAGACTTCGTTGGGATGCGTGCTGATCATGTCCCTTATGACCTGCTCGCTCACTCTCTTGTTGCCCTCTATGTCTATGCGCTCGATTATCGTCGCTCCGTCAGCAGCCAAAAGATTCATCGCCGTCAGAAAGATGACGGCGGCGGCGCCAAGCAGGGTAAATTTTCTGTTCCTGAAGGTTGATCTCATAATATCCTTAATGTCCCAAGACAATATTTCAAATTAGTATAGATTATCTTCTGACATCCTACCACAAAACGTACTCCAAATCAAGTGTTATCAACAAGTATCACGGATAGTTATCCACATATTAACAGGGTAAATACAGCGATTTTTGGCACTTACTAACAGTTATCCACAAGTTATACACAATTAATAACGTGTTTATATCGGGTGGATAACCACAGGAAAACTTGTTCATTTCGCCTGAATAAAAAAAGCCCCGGCGGGGCCGGGGCTTTTTTAGCTTTTTTCGCCAGCTTACTTTCTTCTGAGGAGGAAAGCAGCAGCCAAAACGAGAGCGCCGAGAAGGGCGGGCTCGGGTACGCTGTGGTCGCAGACCACGACGTTGTCGACGTAGACGCCCGTGTCCCTTTCCTCATCCGGACCGTCGTTGACGGCTTCAATTATGAAGCAGTCGATGGGCTGTTCGTCGTGTTGGGTGTTCAGGACATATTCGCCGATCTCGCAATCCTTGACGTAGTCGCCGAGGATGAACTGCGACATGCAGGCGCTGGCGGGATCAAGATCCATGTTGTAGGAGAAGTTTATCCACTGTCCGAGGGCGCCGGCGACTCTGGCAATTTCTTCCTGGCCGCTGCCGTCGGGCTGGACCGCGAGAACGAGTTCCTTGGTGTCCCTGTCTCTTCTGACGATGATGGGCAGGCAGCCCGTGTCGTCGATCTGGGAGAACTTGACGTAGGTCGTGTTGTTGTTGTCGGGGAAATTCAAGCGGCAGCGGAAGGAATAATGCTGGCCGGCCGGGACGCCCGCGGAGACCTTGGTCTTGGCCGCCTGGTCGAAATAGAGGCACTGGGCGCCGTCAAACAGCCTAATGTCGGTGTCGCCGTAGGCGTATTCCGTCTTCCAGCATTCCTGGCCGTCGATGGGGCCGAGCTTGAAGAGCTCGCCCTCGAATTCCGTGCTGTAGTACCAGGGGCCCACGCCGAAGGTGACCAGCTGGACGAAGGAGCCGGAGTTGGTGCCGTTGCTGGCCTCGTACTCGTATTTGATCCTGGCGGTGTGGTAGCCGTCCTCAAGGCCGTTGCGGTTGAGCCTGTAGATGACCAATCCCTTGGTGCCGATGGAGCCTTTGTAGCGGGAGAGCTTCAAATTGTCGGGGTAATCCAGGACCTCGGCGGTGAACTTGTAGTTCTGAGCGCCGGCGTTCTCGAGCACGTTGGTGTAAACGTTGAGGCCGCCAAGGCAGACGGCTTTCTCGTACCAGGGGATGGCGATCTTAGCGCGCTCCACTTCCGTGACGAGGAGGTCGTCTATGGAAACGCCCACTCTGGAATCTTCGCCGCCACCGCTGAAGCCGAATTTCTCAAAGTAGTGCATCGGCACCACCTTGTCGTTCATTCTCTTTCTCAGAGGCTTGTTGCTGAAGTTCGTAACGAAATCGCCGAAGGTGAAATCGGTCAGAGTCTGCATCCTGAAGTCCAGGGTGTAGGACATGTCGTGCCAGGTGTTGGGAGCCAGTCCGTAAGAGCCGATCAGGGGATATCCGGACGTGTCATTGTAAGCCCAGAGCCTGATGTCCTTGTCGCTGGAATACCAGAGGTCGAAGATGGCCGGGTTGGCCCAGTAGGTCGAACGGAAATAGAAGCGGTCGGCCTCGCCGACGGGATCCCAGCGGAATTTGCAGGAGACCTTGATGATCAGGTTGGAAGGCGTCCAGATGGGATACCAGTAGCCGTCCCAGCCGCTGGCCTTTTGCACGGTCAGGCACTGTCCGTCCCAGGGTTCGCTGGGCGTATTGACGTAGGCCTCGTTGGTGGCCGGAGAGTAATCGTTGCCTTCCTCCTTGCCGAACCAGCCCTGCTGGCCGTGGATCTCGCCTTCCTGCATGAAGGGAGCCTCAAAATCCTCATAGTAGAAGACCTTGCCGGACCTGACGTTCAGGGGGATGTCGAAGACGCCGTAGGGCGAGCAGTCAAAGGTCATGATCGTGCGGTAGAAACCGTCGCCCATGACGTCGCGGTTGAAGGTCACCTTGTGGCTCTTGGTGGTCTTGCAAGTGCCGGTGGGCGCGAAAGAGAGCCATTCCGGATCTCCTAAAGCGGAGACTTTGTATTCAAATTCGCCGCCGCCGTTGTTGGCCACGAAGAAACCGCGGTTGGGCACCTGGCGCCCGATAAGCACGGGATCAGTAGACATAGAAGGCACCGGCGTAGTCAGCGCTTCGTAAGCGACCTCGATGTCGTCAATGGCCGTGACGTAGCCGCTGCCTTGCGCAATGTAGCCTCCGGCCAGGACCGCAGCGCCGATATGCGTGATCCTGACGTTGGGAAGGACCACGTTCTCCGGAATATTGGTCACGCCGTTGGCAATGACGCTGACGAGACGGCGGGAGGGATACTGGATGTTGAATTCCAGTTCATTGTCCTTGTCGCCGCCTATGCCGCTTAATTCCATCTGTGTCTTGTTGCTGTGGATGATGTAGAAAGTGCCGCCGTTGCGGTAGCACCAAAGCGCGCGGCCGTTGTCGTTGGCCGAGCCGTTGCCGAACATGAAGCCGCTGATGTTGCTTATGGAGCGG
>JAGCDY010000112.1 GCA_017650925.1 bacterium | reverse complement strand
GAGATCCAGCTTTGCGAAAGAGCCTTAACGTCTTTGAAATATTTCGCGGAGAACGCCAAGAATTATCATGTGATCGCCGCCGGCAGTCTGCTTGGCGTGGCGGTGAATAGGAAGAAATACGCCTTCCCTGTAGGCAAAGTCGACCGTTATACCATGTACCCGATGGATCTTGAGGAATATTTATATGTCAAGGGCGAAGAGGAGCTGGCGGGCGAGATAAGATCCTCTTACGATAACAATAAAGCTCTTCCCAAGGTTCTGCACGCCTCCGCTCTAAAATTATACAGGGAGTATTTAGCCATAGGCGGCATGCCGGAAGTGGTCTCAAGGTTTGTCGAAACCAACGACACTGTTCAGGTGAAGGCTCTCCTGGACACGCTCCTTATGGATTATCTTTCGGACATGAGCAAATATCAGGATAGCGCGAACGAGATCAAGAAAACCAGGTTAGTCTACGAGACGCTGCCCGTTCAGCTTTCCAAAAAGAACACGCGGTTCCAGTACAAGGTGGTGAAATCCGGCGGCCGCGCCGCCGAGTATGAGAATGCCATCGAATGGCTTGTGTGCTCCAACCTTTTTTCCCGGGTCTACTGCTGCGAGCAGATCAAAAAACCTTTGGACAACTATAAAAACATAGACAATTTCAAGATCTATTTTTCGGACACTGGACTTTTATGCGCCCAGAAAGGGCTGCGGGCGGAAGATGTTTTCTTCATGAAAAAGGAGCTGACGGATTTCAAGGGCGGCCTTACGGAAAATTATGTTCAAACGCAGCTGATCAGGAACGGCCTGAAGCCTTATTTCTGGACGAACGGCAAGGGGACGAAGGAAGTCGACTTCGTGGCCGATCTTAATGGCAGCATCATTCCCATCGAGGTGAAAAGCGGGACGCACGTTAAAACAGGCAGTCTGGATGAGTACACGCGCCTTTACAAGCCTGAGTACGCAGTCAGAATGTCGGAAAAGAATTTCGGGTTTGAAAACAATGTGAAATCCGTTCCCCTTTACGCGGCGTTCTGCATAGAATGATTTCAATTCACAGAGTTTGATCAAACTAGGAGTGCCTATGAGAATCTTTTTGCTTTTGCTCATGATCATTTTCGTATCGAGCGCCCAATGCGCTCTGGACGACGATACGGTCGTCAAGCTGTACGCTGATCTAGGCATAGAGTACAAGCCTGACAAAAAGACCGACGCTGAATACGACGCTGAACTGAAAAAACTGCAGTATGAAGCGAAAAAAGGCAGCGCCGAAGCGCTCTATAAAATAGGCCGCATGTTCGAAGCCGGCCAGGGTTCGCTTAAGGCTGACATGAAGAAAGCCTTGACGTGCTACGAAAAAGCCGCCGCCAAGAACAACGCCGCGGCCATGAACCACCTGGCCGGAATGTACATGACGGGCCAGGGTGTGGAAGCCGACATCGACAAGGCGCTGGAGCTTTACAAAAAGAGCGCCGAGCTTGGCAATTCCGACGCCATGTGCAACATGGGGATGTTGGAGGAGAAAGGCTTGATAAACGGAGCTAATCTTGCCAAGGCTGAAGATTGGTACCACAGGGCGGCCGAGGCCGGCAATACGGTCGGAATGTACAGAACAGGAAAGAAATACACCGACGTTTACGACCGCGACTACAAAAAGGCGCTGAAGTGGCTGGAAAAAGCGGCAGCGGGCGGAAATTCTTCCGCGATGATTCTTTTGGGGCACTTGTACGCTTCTTACAGTTCCTATATTTCCCGCGACATGAAAAAAGCCTCCTCCTATTATTTCGCGGCCGCGGCAAAAGGAAACAACGAAGCTTTGAGAACAATAATTGAAACTGGCAAGGGGAATAACTGTGACGATCCAGAAATTAAAAAATTCGCGGAAATGTTTAATGAAAAGGAAAAGGATTATCACCAAAACGTCAGCAAGAAAGGCCTGGCTCCAAATTGTGTTCATCTTGTTTGGAATCAGCGGGAATATGACGAAGAAAAAAGCGATATGCCGCTTCTGAGAGAAGGGGTTTATAGAGACCTCGAATTTATGTGCATACTTTCCGAAGACGGAGAAACGGAATTTGTTAAGGAAAGAGCTGTTCCGCACGCGCCTCTTTTCAAATGGGCCGAAAAAAAGTCGCTTGAAGGCAGCGCACCCGCCATGTGCTTTTTAGGCACTTTGTATAGAAAAGGCAACGTTCCTGGCGACGAATGGCTTGACGGCAAAAAGCGCATGGAAAAATGTTTCGAGCTTTTGGAGAAATCCGCCCAGCTAGGTTATGCCGGAGCCATGTTTGAAATGGGGGAAATATATCGCGGCAGGGCGAGCTATATGAGAACTACCATAAACGGCAAACCAATGCTGGAAGGCAATTACGACGAGACAATCGAGAAAGCGGCCGAATGGTACAGAAAAGCGGCCGTGAAAGGCCATAAGGAAGCGAAAAAGGCTCTGGAAAGAATCAAAAAATAAAAAGCAATGAAAAAAGTTTTGACAATCGTGACAATTTTCTGCTTCTGCCTTTCGCTAATGGCTGCGGAAGGGGAGGCGGAGCAGGAAAAGAAAAAAGTCAAATGGCCGAATTGGCAGCCGGAAAATCTTCTTTACGGGCCGGTTTTGATGTCGAACGTGTTTTTTGTTCCTATTACTTTGCTAGGCCCGTTGTTTGGCAAACCAAAAACGCTGTATCATCCATTGCTGACTCCGTATGCTGTTGTGGATGGCGCGCTGCATACTGCGACTTTTGGATTGTTTTTCAGTCATGATGACAACGGCAGACATGATTTTATCGGCGATCTGTTCTTTATGCCGATAGAATTATGTAAAGGCAACGGTTTCGTTTTTGATCAAAGTTTTTAAATCGAATTATGAAAAAACTTCTAATAATAGCGACCGCAATTTGTTTGTGCCTTTCGCTAATGGCTGCGGAAGGGGAGGCGGAAGCTGAAGCGAAAAAAGATCAAAAACCATACTGGACCGCGAAAAATTTAGCCCTTGGCCCGTTTCTTTTGTTTGGCGGGGCATTGATGTGTACGCCTCTGGGGATATTGGCTGGTGGAATGTATCTTGGCTACCATACCTTTTGGGCAACGCCTCTTATTGCGCCGTTGTTTATGGTTGATGGCGCGATACATACGGCTACTTTTGGTCTGTTGTATAATAGTCGCACGGATGAGGATTATATTTCGGATAGTTTGGATTATTTGCCGGGTGGTATTTATTGGAAGGAAAAGAAAAAGGAATCGGAAGCGGAAGGCCCTTCCGCTTTTGACGAATAATCCGGCTTGCCATAAATGGTATAATTGGCCGTTATGTACGAAGTGTTTTTAGCTTTGCGCTATCTTTTGCGCTCCAAGAGCCACAGAGGGTTCGTTTCCTTCTTCTCTTTGATCTCCGTCGTGTGCGTCATAATCGGCGTGGCGGCTTTGATCATCGTGCTGTCGGTGATGACAGGTTTCGAGAAAGAGATGAAGACGAAGGTCATCAGCGTGTTCGCGCATGTGACTATTACGGGGCCAGTCAGAGTCATCCTGCCTTACTGGGAGGAGCCGATGGAGATAGCGAAAAAGAATCCGCACGTCAAAGGCGTGGCGCCCTATATAAGAGGGCCGGTTTTGCTGAGCACGCGCGACAAGGGGCATCCGCTGGTGGTCCTGGGCATGGATCCCAATTTGGAGGATTCGGCTTCGGAACTGCACAATTACATCAAGGATGCCGGCGGGAGTTTGACGGACAGCCAGGTTATTTTGGGCGATACGTACGCCAGGAATCTGGGCGTGGAGAAAGGGGACAGAGTTGTCCTGACTTCGCCGGCTTTCATTCAGACGCCGGGCGGAAGAGTGCCTGTGCAGAAAACGCTGGAAGTGGCGGGGATCTTCCATTCGGGGAATTTCGAGTATGATTCGCAGTTCGGGCTGACGACTCTCGCGGTGGCCAATCATCTTTTCCAGATGAGGGGCGCGGTGCACGCTCTGAAAGTTTCCTTGGATGACGTGGACAACGCCGGCATCGTGGCGAAGGAATTGAGCGAACAGCTTAGGGGAAAGTGTACCGTGCAAACTTGGATGGAGCAGAACGCGCATCTTTTCGCGGCGGTGCAGCTCGAAAAAAGAGTGATGTTCCTTATTTTGCTTCTGATCAGCTTGGTGGCGGCTTTGAACATCGTTTCGACGCTGGTCATGGTCGTGCTTGGGAAGACCAAGGATATCGGCATCCTGAGGGCTCTGGGGGCCACCAGCAGGTCGGTTGGGCTTATCTTCACAATCCAGGGTCTTTTTATCGCGCTGACGGGACTTTTCCTGGGCGTGGTGGGCGGAACTTTGATCGCTTACAACGTCAATCCTATTTTGCATTTTCTCAAGGCGAATTTCGGCATAGATCTTTTCCCGGCCAACGTTTATTACCTGGACGGCATCCCTAGCCAGGTGGTGCCGGTGGATGTGGCCTTGATCGCGTGCTGCGCCTTTGTCTTATGTCTTTTGGCCTCCATTTTCCCGGCTTTGCTGGCCTCGAAGATGAAGCCTGTCCAGGCCCTGCGGTACGAATAGTATGGCGGTTTTCGGAATTGGCTGCGATATAGAGAAGGTCGAGCGCTTCAAATATTCCGAGGCCAAGCTCTCGCTGGCCAAAAAGATCTTTACCGAAAAGGAGCTTTCCTACGCTCTCGAATACCGCTTCCCCGAGCAGCGCCTCTGCGCCCGTTTCTGCGCCAAGGAAGCTTTTTTCAAGGCCCTGGGGACCGGCGTCAGGGGGAACATGTCGTTCCTGGACGTGGAGATAGCGAAAGACAGTTTGGGGAAGCCGGAAATAATTCTCTCAGGCGGAACGAAGGAATATTTTGAAAAATTGGGCCTGAAGAAGATAGCGCTCTCGATCTCCCACAATGATTGCGAGGCGCTGGCTTTCGTCATTATCGAAAATTAGGGAAATCTGCTATAATCCTTAAAACGAAAAAATAAAAATTAACAAATAAATCAGGAGAAATTTTATGTCAACTGTCGCCGAATACTACAAGAAGCTGGCCGACGAGATGCAGTCTCTGCGCGACGCCGGAACTTACAAAGAACTCAGGTATCTGCAGACGCCCATGGACGCCTACACGGAAATGGAAGGCTACGGCCGCACCATGATCATGTCCTCCAACAACTACCTCGGCCTCTCTAATCTTCCCGAGGTCAAGGAAGCCGGCAAGGCGGGCATCGACAAGTACGGCGCCGGCACCGCTTCCGTCCGTTTCATCTGCGGCACTTTTGACATCCACAGAGAGCTGGAGCAGGAGCTCGCTTCCTTCTTGAAGACGGAAGCCTGCTTGACCTACGTTTCCTGCTGGAGCGCAAACGAGAGCGCCATCCCGGTCGCCTGCGGCGCCGAGGGCGTTGTCATCAGCGATGAGCTGAACCACGCCTCCATCATCGACGGCTGCCGTCTTATCGCCAAGGGCGTGCAGAAGGCTCGCTACAAACACAGCGACATGGCTGATCTGGAAGCCCAGCTTCAGCAGTATCCCAACGCTCCTGTCCGCCTGATCGTGACGGACGGCGTCTTCTCTATGGAAGGCGACGTGGCCAAGCTGCCCGAGATCGTGGCCCTGGCCAAGAAGTATGAAGCGCTCGTTATGGTCGACGAATCTCACGCCACCGGCGTCATCGGCAGAAGTGGCCGCGGCACCGCGGAATATTACGGTCTGGAAGGCCAGATCGACATCATCTCCGGCACCCTCGGCAAAGCCTTGGGCGGCGCGGCCGGCGGCTTCGTGGCCGGCAGGAAATGCTTTGTGGAAGCGCTCATTCAGAAATCTCGTCCGCAGCTCTTTAGTAACGCCCTGCCTCCGACGGTCGCCTGCTCCGCCTTGGCCGCGCTGCGCGTTTTGGAACGCGAGCCGGAAAGATCCCAGCGCCTGAGAGACAAGGCTTCCTACCTCAGGAACAAACTGAAAGAAGCCGGCTTCAAGCCGCTTGACGGCGACGGCGCCATCGTTCCCATTATCGTCGGCGACGATGCCTTCGCTATTAGTATCAGCAACAAGCTCCTGAAGAAGGGCCTCTTCGTGACGGGCTTCGGCTTCCCGGTCGTGCCGCGCGGCACCGCCCGTATCCGCTGCCAGGTCTCCGACGCCCTTGAACTCAAGGACCTCGACTGGGCCGTTGAGCAGTTCAAGGAAGTCGGCAAAGAAGTCGGCTTGATCTGACAACACTAAAACTTGCTTTATTTCGGCGGCGCCCGGGGGGACGCCGCCTTCAATCAATAATTTTGCTTAAGGATGTGCACCTATGGGTATTTCAACAAAACAGACAGGCATACCGTTCACTAAAGTCAAAGTGACCGACAAGTTCTGGGCGCCGAAGATGGAAGTTAACCGCCTGAAAACGATCCCGGCCAACGAAAAGCAGTGCCGCGAGACCGGCCGTCTTGACTGCTTCAAGCCGGAATACAAGGGCGAAAGGCATTATTTCTGGGATTCCGACGTCGCCAAGTGGATCGAGGCCGGCTGCTACTCTTTGGCTGTTAAGTATGACAAGAAGCTGGAACAGGAGCTGGAAGCCGTTATTTCGGATATCGTGGCCATGCAGCAGAAAGACGGCTACATGAACAGCTATTTCATTTATGTCAAGCCTGAGATGCGCTGGAAAAACCTTAGGGACTGCCATGAGCTCTACTGCGCAGGGCATCTCATGGAAGCCGCGGTCGCACACTTCTACGCCACCGGCCGCCGCAATTTCTTAGACGCCATGTGCCGCTACGCCGACCTGATCTGCAAGACCTTCGGTCCCGGCAAAGGCCAGATCCCGGGCTATCCCGGACACCAGGAGATCGAACTGGCGCTTGTCAAACTTTATCACGCCACCGGTGAGAAACGCTATCTCGACATGGCCTGCTACTTCATCGATCAGCGCGGACAGTCTCCACACTACTACGACAAGGAAGCCGTGGAAAGAGGCGACGATCCCAAGAAATTCTGGGCCAAGACCTACGAATATATGCAGGCTCATAAGCCGGTCAGGGAACAGAAGGACGCTGTCGGCCATTCTGTCAGGGCTTTGTATATGTACTCCGGCATGGCGGACTGCGCCAGGGAGACCGGCGACAAAGAGCTCATAGAGGCCTGCAAGCGCCTCTGGGAAAGCGTCTGCGAGCGTCAGATGTACATCACAGGCGGCATCGGGCCTTCTCTTAGGAACGAAGGTTTCGTGAAAGATTACATGCTGCCCGTGGAAAACATCTCCTCCGAGTCCTGCGCCTCCATAGCCGCCATTTTCTTCTGCCAGCGCATGCTTTACCTGACGGGCGAATCGAAGTACGCCGACGCCATGGAAAGGATCATGTACAACAGCGGACTTTCCGGCGTAAGCATGGACGGTGAGAAATTCTTCTACAGCAATCAGCTCTACACCTATGACGAGGAAGCCGACAAGAAAGGCGAGAAGAAGCCGGAAGGCAAGCACTACCAGTGGGACGGCGCCGCGCTGCACCGCCAGGGCTGGTATGGCTGCTCCTGCTGCCCGCCGAACATCGCCCGCTTTATCGCGAGTTTGCCCGGCTACATCTACGGCACGAGTGAGAACACGCTTTGGGTAAACCTTTTCATTGGCAGCGAGACCGAATTCGAAGTCAACGGCGTCAAGGTCAAGGCCCAGACGAAGACCAAATATCCCTGGAACGGCAAAGTGACGATCACTTTCAAGCCGGAAAAGGAATGCGAGTTCACCGTCAAACTGAGAATGCCAGCCTGGTGCGAATCCAGCAGCCTGAAAGTCAAGAGCAAATTCAAAGATAACACTGTTATCGACGACGAGGACGGTTATCTTACGGTCACGAGAAAATGGCGCAAAGGCGACCATATCATCTACACGATGGACATGCCGGTGCAGCGAGTTTACGCCACCACCAAGGTCAGGGAACTGGAAGGCCGCGTCGCCATCCAGAGAGGCCCGGTGGTCTACTGCTTGGAGACCGTCGACAACTGCACCAACAATCTCGACAGGCTCTCCTTGCCCAGGAAATACAATCTGCGCGCGATCTATGAGAGGAACCTGATGGGCGGCGTGGTCGTCATCTACGGCAAGGTCTTCTTCTTAAACGACGGCAATGAGGAGGAAGGCCTCTATCAGCATACGCCTCCTGTTGCGAAGATCCCGCAGTTCAAGGCCGTGCCTTACTTTGCCTGGGACAACAGGACCCCGGGCAGCATGATCGTCTGGCTGAGAGAGCAGTTGTAATAAGATGATAATCCTGGCCGGAAAAATAATCTCCGACGATCTCCTCCGCCACTTGGAAGAGACAAAGCAGCCGGTCCTTGACAACGCTTACGCGAGGGAAAGGGGCGCCGGCTTTAAGCTGAACCTCGTTCCCGAAGCGGAAGCCAAGGCCAGGATCATGGCGGGGGAGAGGCTTTACACTACTAACGAGGACGCCCTGACCTGGGTCTACGAGAACCTCAAAGGCTCTCCTCTTATCGAGAAGATCGACGTCATGAAGGACAAGGCGGCCTTGAGGGACAAGCTCGCTTATCTCTATCCTGATTTCTTCTACAAGGATCTCAGCAAGGAAGAATTGTTCAGCATTGATTCCCAAAGCCTCAAATATCCGCTTATCCTGAAGCTGACGGTCGGTTTCGGCAGCCTCGGCGTCTATACGCTCTTCGGACCGGAAGATCTCAAGGCCGCCAAGGCCGACATCGAGGCCCATTTCGAGGAATGGCGCTCCTCCTACACCGACGGCGTGGTGGGCAGCCGCTTCCTTCTTGAGGAGCTCATAGACGGCACGGAGCTGGCGGTGGACGTTTACTACGACACGGAAGGGAAGCCGGTCATATTGAACGTCTACGAGCACCGCTTCGCCTCCGCTCGCGACGTTTCCGACCGCCTCTACTGCTGCGGACCTTCGGTCATGGAAAAGTGGTATGAGAAGCTCATGGCCTATTTCACGGAAGTCGGGAACAAGCTTCAGATAAAAGATTTTCCCCTGCACGCGGAACTGAGGACATATAAGGACACGGTGATCCCCATCGAGTTCAATCCCCTCAGGTTCGCCGGCCTCTCCACCAACGAGGTGGCCTACTACGCCTACGGCTTCTGGCCGCCCGACGTTTATTTGCAGCAGGCGAAACCAAACATAGCGGAGATAATGAAGAAAGCCGCCGGCTACATCTACAGCTTCATCCTCATAGACAAAGGCGGGAAGGACACTCCCAGCGCCAAATTCGACTACGAGGCGCTCACCTCCTTCTTCCAAAAGGTCTATTCCTTAAGGAAACTCGACCAGCCGGTGCCCCGGCTCTTCGCCATCTTGTTGACCGCGACGAAGGAGAACGACGCCGGAGAGTTGGACGAGATCCTGCAGATGGACTTCGACCGCTTCCTGAAGAAATAAGCGAAATTTTAGTCAACCTGATGCGCCGAAATCGGAAATAGGCTATAATAACCGAAGTTAATTAACTTTTTCCGGAAGCGCATGAAAATGAAAAAGACCGCGGGCCTCTGCGCCCTCTTATTTGCCGCCTCTCTCCTTTGCGCGGCGGAAACCGTAAAACTGCCACTTGAGACCGTCGAAAACATAAAAACGTCGGCGAGCCTTGTTTTTCCCGGCAAAGTCTGCGCCGTGCAGCAGGTGGACATCGTCCCCCAGGTCTCCGGGGAAATAAAGGAGGTGGTTTTCACCAACGGCGCCATAGTTGAGGCCGGGACCATCCTTTACAGAATCGACAAGCTGAAATATCAGGCCGCGGTCAAGAACGCCAGGGCGCTGGTCACGGAACGCAAGGCCAAGAAGGCCTACGCCGAGGCGGCCTACCAGCGGCACCTTAAGCTTTCCGGCCTCAAGGCCGTCAGCGAGGACGCCGTGGAGAACGCCCTGAGCGAAAGGGACAGGGCCCAGGCCGACCTCGAGGCGGCGGAGGCGGATCTTCTGGTGGCGGAGGACAACCTCGAACACTGCGAGATAAAAGCCCCCATCAGGGGAAAGCTTGGCACTACGCGCCTGACCCAGGGAAACTACGTCACCCCGCAGTCCGGAACGCTCGTCACGCTCGTGCAGACCCAGCCCATAAGAGTCCGTTTTTCCCTTTCCAATTCCGATCTTATCAGCATGTTCGGCGGGAAGAGCAGGACGCTTAGGGAAAAGGGCGCGGTCAAAGTCATCCTGCCCAACGGCGGAGAATTTCCCGAAGAGGGCGAGATAGAATACACGGATAATTTGGTGGACGAAGCGACCGACACCATAAGAGTGTTCGCGCTTTTCAAAAACGAAGAGAGGCTTCTGCGCCCCGGCGGAACTGTGGGGGTTGAGTTGCGCAACAAGGGCGGCGTTATGAAGACGGCCGTCAGCCAGACCGCGGTCATGCAGGGCACCAAAGGCGCCTACGTCTGGGTCGTCGGCAAAGACGGCGCGGTGAGAAAGCGGCCGGTGGAAAGAGGCGCCGCGGAAGGGGACAGGCAGATAATAGAGAGCGGATTGGAAGCCGGCGAGACCGTCGTGTTGGACGGCGTGCACAAAGTCAAGGAAGGGCAGAAGGTGATCGCCCCGGAGGAGTAGATGTTTTCCAGCTTCTTCATAGACAGGCCGCATTTCGCCCTCGTCATCTCGATCGTCATTTCCCTTTGCGGCATCATCTCCTGCCTCAGGCTTCCGGTGGAGGAATACCCGGAGATCGCTCCGCCCACCGTCAGGATCTCCGCCACTTATCCCGGCGCCTCCGCGGAAGTGATCGCTGAGACGGTGGCCATTCCAATTGAGGACAAGATCAACGGCGTGGAGGACATCATCTATTACTCCTCCAGCTGCAACAACAACGGGACCTACAGCTGCTCAGTGACCTTCAAGAGCGGAAGCGATACGGACATGGCGCTGGTGAACCTCCAGAACGCCGTTAAGCAGGCGGAAAGGAAGCTTCCCGGCGAAGTAACGGCCAAGACGATAAGCGTCAGCAAAAGGAATCCCGACATGCTGGCCATGTACAGTTTCACCACCGACGGCCGCATGATGAACCAGCAGGAGTTGGCGGACTACATCGACCAGAACGTCAAGGAGGATGTTCTGCGCCTGGAGGGCGTCTCGCTTTGCGAACTGTGGGGAGCCCAGCCCTACGCCATGCGCGTCTGGCTCGACACGCTGAAAATGAGCGGGCTCGGCATAACCATCTTCGACGTCTCCGAGGCCATCGCCGACCAGAACATCCAGGCCGCCGCGGGCACGGTGGGCAGCGAGTACGCCAACCGCTACCTCTCCTACAAGCTGAACGTCCGGGGCCGCCTCAAGACACCTTCGGAATTCGGCGAGATCGTTGTCAGGAACAATTCCGAAACGGGCGGTCAGGTCCTTTTGCGGGACATCGCGAAGATCGAGATAGGCGCCCAGAACTATTCCAACCGCGCGACCTTCAACGGCCGGGAAGCCGTCAACATCGCCGTCTTCAAAACGCCGGAAGCCAACGCGCTGAAGACCGTGGAGCTTGTGAAAGACTGCCTGGACAAATGGATGGAGCGTTTGCCGGAGGGGATAGAGTGCAAACTGGCGAACGACGCCACGGCCTTCACGAAAGTTTTCATGAACGAGATCATAAAGACGCTTTTTCTGGCCCTGGCGCTGGTCGTCCTCATCACCTTCCTTTTCATGCAGGACTGGCGGGCCACCATGATTCCGGCCGTGGCGATCCCCATTTCGCTTCTGGGAACCTTCATCTTCGTTTACGCCTTCGGCTTCACGGTCAACATTCTGACCATGTTCGGCCTTATTCTGGTCATAGGCTCCCTGGTGGACGACGCCATCGTGGTCGTGGAGAACACCCAGACCATCATCATGGAGGAGGGGTTGGACCCCAAGAGCGCGGCCAAAAAATCCATGCGGCAGATAACGGGGGCCATAATAGCCACCACGCTGGTCACCATCGCCTGCTACCTGCCGCTGGCCTTTTACGGCGGGATGGTGGGCAGGATGTACTTGAACTTCGCCTTCACCATGTGCGTCTCCCTCTGCCTTTCCACCTTTGTCGCCATGACGCTTTCGCCCGTCATCTGCGCCTACGTCTTGAAAAAGAGGGAAGGGGAGTCGAAAGTTTTCCTCCCCGTCAATTTCATCATCAACTCGGGGCGCGCCCTTTATCTCAAGCTTGCCGCCTTTTTCGTCAGGCACTCCCTTGTCGCCCTGGTTTTGATCGCCCTGGTCTTTTTCATGGGCTATCGCATGCGTTCACTGGTCAGCGAGACGCTTCTCCCCGACGAGGACCGCGGGATAATAACCCTGGACATCGAGCTGCCCGAAGGGGCGACCATCAAGAGGACCAACGAAGCCTGCGACGAGATCTACGAAAGGATAAAGGACATCCCGGGCATAGCCTCCGTGATGCTTTTCTCAGGTTCCGGGCCCATGAGCGGCACTGGCGAGCACTGCGCCCAGGCGATCGTGAGGCTGACCCATTGGCGCGAACGGAAGACCAAAGAGACGCAGATAGCGAGCATCATGAGCGAGATCAGCGAAAGGGTCAGGGACGTATACGCCGCCAAAGTGACGCCCTTCACCTCCCCGGCCATCAGGGGATTGGGACGCTTGGGCGGCGTGGGATTCCAGCTCTGCGCCCTGGGGGACAACACCTATTCCGACCTGGCCGCGGCCGGCGAGAAACTCAGGGACGAACTGGACTCCTGGCCGGAGACCAGAAGGGTAAGCATGGGCTTCAACGCCTTCATGCCGCAGCTGGAGCTGGAAATAGACCGGCGCAAGGCGGAGGCGCTGAACATTTCGCCCAAGACCATTTTCGCCATATTGCAGAACAAGCTGGCCAGCTTCTACGTCAACGACTTCAACATGAAGAACGGCTCCTACGAAGTGATCATCCAGAGCCTTTCCCAATATAGGGAGGACAAGGAGGACATACTGGGCATCATGCTCTCCTCCCGCGACGGCGCCATGATACCCATGTCTTCCATAGCCAAGCTGAAATACATCGTCGCCCCCAGGGAGATCACGCGTTTCAACAAGATGCCCAGCGCCAACATGAACGCCCAGGCCGCCTACGGGACGGCGCCCTTGGATCTCATCAAGAAAATAGAGAAGGTGAAACTGCCGAAAGATTTCCACATCGAGTGGAGCGAAATGAGCCTTCAGGAAAAAGAGAACCAGGGGAAGATCGTTTTCCTGCTCTTGCTGGCTTTCGTCTTCGCCTTCCTCTTTTTGGCGGCGCAATACGAGAGCTGGACGATCCCGGTGCCGGTCATGCTCTCAGTTGGCTTCGCCCTCTGCGGCGCCCTGGCGGGGCTCTTCATCACAAAAACGCCCTTTTCCATCTACGCCCAGTTAGGCTTGGTCATGCTGATAGGTTTGTCCGCCAAGAACGCCATCCTAATGGTGGAGTTTTCCAAGACCGCCAGGGAATCTGGCGCGACGATCGAGGAAGCGGCGCTGAGCGGGGCCGGAAGGCGCTTCCGGGCGGTTCAGATGACGGCCTGGACTTTTCTTTGCGGCGTCCTGCCGCTCGTTCTGGCCGTGGGCGCCGGCGCCGGCTCCCAGAAAGCCATCGGTGTCTCGACTTTTTCCGGCATGCTCGCGGCGACCTTCATCGGCATCATTTTCGTGCCGGCCCTCTTCGCCGCTTTCCAAAAGCTGAGGGAAAAATTGAAAGGCCTTTTCAAGGCGTAAAAAAAAGGCCGCGCATTGGCGCGGCCTTTTTTTCATCGCAAACGCATAAATTACGGCTCGGTGATGAAGGCGGGATGCACGAACTTGGAAGTCTTGAAGGACATGGAGACCGCAGCGGTTTTGCCATCCTTGCTGATCTTCATGGAGAACTTGACCTTGGAGCCGTCTTCACGCGTTTCGGAATACTTCCAGCTCTTGCCGGCTTTTCCGGTGGCCTTGCCTCTGATAAGCATTGTGGGTTCCTCGGTATCGCAGAAGAGGCCGAAGAACTTCTTGCCTTCCTTGAGCGTCTCGGTGATGTCCTCGTCCAGGACGCCCTTGGCGCTGGCTTTGCCCTTGGTGTCGAAGATGCTGTCGTAGGAGGGATTGTGGGTGTCCTTGTTGAAGTAGCCCAGATCGAAGGAGGAGTTCACGTTGCTGGCTTTGTATGACCAGGCGCCCTTCTTGGGGGAATAGGTGAAGCTTTCGGAACTGTTGCCGCCGGTGTACTTCTTGCCTTTCTTGTCGCCTTCCAGCTTGTAGCCCTTCGTTACGACCGTGTAGCCGTAGCAGAGGTGGATGTAGAAATCGCCTTCCGTGGCATCGATGTTTTCGATAGCGTAGCCGCGGTCTTCGCCCTTAAGGCTGAAAGAGTAGGAAGTGTTGCCTTTTTCCGCGATGGGATAAGTGGTCAAAGTGGCCTGGGCCAAAGACGCCGCGAAGCAAAAGAGCGCGGCAAAAGCAATCATAGTGTTTTTCATTTGATCTCCGTAAACTTTATTGGTTGATTATAAGTTTGCGGTCCTATTCTATCAAAGTCGCCCAAAGAAGTGTATGCCCCCGGCTCACAATTACGCGTGCATGGCCTTGATTTGCGTCCTCCATGAGTTCGCCTTGGGGCATACACTTCCTTTGGGCTTCGCTGACTTGCGAGCGGTCGGGAAGACACATATCCCCAAGCATTCCTCACGGAGGATGGCGGGGTAGGGAAACCGAGCGCGTAGTCCGTGAGCGGGGGATATGTGCCTTCCCGACCGCAAGCTAACAAGTGGTTAACTAGCGCTGAATAAAAGTGTTAAGCTTCATGCGAAGGCGGTAGTTGATTTTAAAACACACATTTCATACAATAGTGTTTCCTTGAATTGCGCCCTCAAAAAGCGATGTACGGTAACAGGCGCAACTCGAAATGATCAGCCCGGGTAGCTCAGATGGTAGAGCGCGTCCTTGGTAAGGACGAGGTCACGAGTTCAATTCTCGTCTCGGGCTCCATTTCGGGATTGCCTCCATGCGCCGGAGTAAAGGAAAAGACCTTTCCCTATCTGTCATGGCAAGCGACGCGATCAAGCGATAAATTTGAATATTACTCACAGGAGATAAAGACCATGGCAAGAGAAATCATCACTTTGGCGTGCACCGAATGCGGCCGCCGCAACTACACGACCAAAAAGGACCGTAAGAAAACCACGGGCCGTCTGGAACGCAGCAAATACTGCCCCTTTGATCGCAAGCATACTCTTCACCGCGAAACGCGCAGTTAATTAATTTTTTTGGCACGCGGGGCAGTAGCTCAATTGGTTAGAGTTACGGTTTCCAAAACCGTCGGTTGGGAGTTCGAGTCTCTCCTGCCTCGCCACCAAGATAAAGCGAGCTAAAACGTATGAAAGAAGAAGTTAAACTTTCCGCTTGGCAGAAGTTCGTGAACTTCTGGCGCGAAGTTGTCGAGGAACTGAAGAAGGTCGACTGGACGAGCAGGGAACAGCTCTGGTCCGCCACCAAGATCGTGATCGTCAGCTCCCTCGTTATGTCGGCGTACCTTTTCGCGCTCGACGCCCTTTTCTCCTGGCTTCTGAAATTCGCCAAGTAATAATTTATGGCTCCTCAGGAAGAAAAACACGAGTACAAGTGGTATGTGCTGAATACCCTTTCCGGCCAGGAATTCCAGGCCGAGCAGCAGCTCAACGAAAGGATACTGCAGTACGGAATGGGCGACTATATTCAGAAAGTCGTCGTCCCCACCGAAAAAGTTCAGGATATCCGGAACGGAAAGAAGCGCGTCTATACGCGCAAGTTCTATCCCGGATATATTCTTATCTATATGGAAATGACCAGCGAAGCCTGGCAGTTGGTTAGAAGGACCAACGGCGTGATCGGCTTTCTCGGCGGCGACAAACCCAAAGCTCTCACTGACAGTGAAGCCGAGGAGATGTTCGCTCAGCTCGAGGCCTCTAAGGAACGTATCGCGCCGAGGATCTCTTTTGTGGTCGGCGACCGCGTCAAGGTCACTAACGGACCTTTCGACGGCTGCGACGGACTGGTGGAAGAGATCGACGAGGAGCGGGGGAAACTCTCCGTTTCCGTTATGGTCTTCAACCGCTCAACCAAGGTCGAGCTGGAAAGCTGGCAGGTAGAGAAAAGCGAAGCCTAGCCGGACAATATAAAAGAACAAAGCAATCCTTAAAGGAGATAAAATATGCCTCCAAAAAAAGTAACCGGTATAATCCGTCTTCAGATCAAGGCCGGTCAGGCCAACCCGGCGCCCCCTATCGGCCCGGCTCTCGGCCAGCACGGCGTGAACATCATGGCTTTCTGCAAAGAGTTCAACGCCCAGACCAAAGATAAGGAACAGGGTTTGGTGACCCCCGTGGTCATCACCGTTTATCAGGACAAATCTTTCACCTTCATCATGAAGGAGCCCCCGGTGGCCGTTCTCATCAAGAAAGCCGCCGGCATCGAGACCGCTTCCGGCGTGCCGAACCGCGAAAAGGCCGGCAAGATCACCAAGAGCCAGGTCAGAAAGATCGCCGAACAGAAAATGAAAGACCTCAACGCCCGCACTGTTGAAGCCGGGATGCTGATGGTCGAAGGAACCGCCCGCAGTATGGGCGTTGATGTGATAGGGGACTGATACTGCACAGCCCTTTTTAATTCACCCCGCGCCAATTTTTGGCCGGGGGAGCGTAACAAGGAAAACGCGATATGTCTATTAGCAAGAGACACAAAGCCAACAAGGCCAAGGTCAACCGCACTGGGCTCTACAAGCTCCAGGACGCCCTGACCGAGGTCCTCGCGCAATCCGGTACGAAATTCGACGAGTCGCTGGACGTTCAGATGCTCTTGGGCGTTGATCCCAAGAAGGCTGAGCAGGCGGTTCGCGCCACGGTGGTTCTGCCGAACGGCACGGGTAAGACCGTGCGCGTTTTGGTGTTCGCCACCGGCGTGGATGTTGACGCCGCCAAAGCGGCCGGCGCCGAATACGCCGGATTGGAAGACCTGGTGGCTAAGATCCAGGAAGGGTGGACCGACTTCGACGTCGCCATCGCCACTCCCGCCACCATGCGCGAAGTCGGCAAACTTGGTAAGGTTCTGGGCCCCCGCGGCCTCATGCCTACTCCCAAGGCCGGCACCGTGACCGCCGATGTGACGACCGCTGTCAACGAATTCAAAGCCGGTAAGGTGGAATTCCGTCTTGACAAGCAGGCCGGACTGCACTGCGCGATCGGTAAAGTCAGTTTCGGCAAGGATAAGCTGCTGGAAAACCTCCGCACTTATCTCAACGCCGTAATCAAAGCTCGTCCCCAGGCTCTCAAGGGAGCCTATATTCTGAAGCTTGCCATCAGTTCGACGATGGGCCCGGGCTACCGGATCGACGTCGCCGACGCTGAACGCGAGGCGATGCTCTAACAATTAAGGACGAATAATCATGCGTATTGAAAAAACATATATAGTGCGCGACATGCAGGAGAAGTACCAGAAGAGCACTCTTTTGGTGGTCACTTCCTACCACGGCATGAAAGCGCAGCAGAACGGCGCTCTGCGTTCCGGCATCGCGGAAGCGAACGGCACGTTCCACGTCGTTCCCAACCGTCTTCTGAAGATCGCTCTGCCCGAGACGGCCGAGGAGAAATTCAAAGACAGTCTTAAAGGCGCCAACGCCCTGGCCGCCACCGACGGCGACCTGGTCGAACTGGCCAAGGTCATTAAGAAGTTTGCCGATGACAACAAGAACTTCGAGATCCGCTGCGGTCTTCTGGAGCTCTCCCGTTATCTGACGGCCGACGAAGTGAAGGCCCTTGCTGCCCTGCCCTCCAAGAAGGCTCTCTACAGCATGCTGGTCTCCGCTCTGCAGGGCCCGATCAGAAAGCTGGCCTGCTTCGGCAACGTTCTTATCACCAACACGGTCCGCGTTCTGGACCAAGTCGCTCAGAAGAAAGGCGAGGGCGCTGCCGCTCCCGCTGCCGAGTAATCCTGAGTCTAGTTCTTTTACATTCGCATTTACGCACTCAGTTAACTTTTAAGCCTCAATTAAGTTACTGACAACATAACTACAAATTGCCCTAACAAACAAGGGTAAAGGAGAATAACTATGGCCTCTGAAAAAATTGAAGCCCTCATTTCCACCATCGATACGCTCACCGTTCTGGAACTCAACGAACTGGTTAAAGCCTTAGAAGAAAAGTACGACGTCACCGCCGCCGCCCCGGTCGCCATGGTCGCCGCTGGCCCGGCTGCTGCTGCCGCCCCCGCTGAAGAAGAAAAGACTGAATTCGACGTCATTCTGACCGGCGCCGGCTCCAACAAGATCGCCGTCATCAAAGAGGTGCGCGCCATCACCGGTCTGGGCCTCAAAGAAGCCAAAGACCTGGTCGACAATCCGCCGAAGCCCCTCAAAGAAGCCGCTTCCAAGGACGACGCTCAGGCCATCAAGAAACAGATCGAAGCTGCCGGCGGCACCGTCGAGCTCAAGTAATCTATTTCTGGCGCTCTCCCGCTTTCGCGGGAACTTGATGCATAACGTGGCGGGGGAACCTTTTCCCCCCTCCACGTTGTGTTTTGTCTAAAACACTCAAAGTTTCCCCACTACATGAAACGCACTAAAAAAGGCAATATAGAGGAAGTATACTGCGGAAAATTCGGCGAATTCCCCCTGCCGCCCCTGACGGCCGTGCAGCGCGAATCCTACGCCAAATTCCTGCAGCAGGATAAAATGCCCGAGGAACGCGAACAGGAAGGCCTGCAGCTGCTTTTCAGCAAAGCTTTCCCCATTATCAGCAACAACAAGAAGCTGGAAATGCATTTCGTGCACTATTCCTTCGGCGCCCCCAAATATACCATTGACGAATGCAAACGCCGCGGTAAAACCTACGAGGTTCCCATCAAGGCCATGCTTCGTGTCAAAGGGAAACTTGGTTCCGAGGAAGTCGTCAAGGAGCAGAATGTCAATCTTGGCATGATCCCCATGATGACCGACAACGGGACTTTCATAATCAACGGTGTGGAGCGCGTCATCGTCAGCCAGCTGCAGCGCTCTCCCGGTATCTATTACCTCGAGAACATCCATCCCACCGGCGTGCCGCTTTTCGGCTTCACTCTCATTCCCAGCCGCGGCACTTGGCTGGAGGCCACTTTTGACCTCAAGAACAACATTTACATCAGCGTCGACCGCCGCCACACCAGGCGCAGAGTAAGAGCGACGACGCTTTTGAGAGCCTTAGGCTACGAAAGGGACGAAGATCTCTTAGAGCTCTTCTACAAGGTGAGCGACCGCAAGATCTCCGAGACCAACAACAAGAACCTGGCCGGCCTTTATCTCGGCCAGAAACTGACGGTCGGCAACGTCACCCTTGAAAAAGCCACCGAGCTTACCGAGGAGATCCTCGAGGAACTCCTCAAGGCCGGCATCAACAGCGTAAAAGTTTACGACGCTCCCGCCGGTTCCCCCGTTCTGCGCATGATCGCCGATGAGAACGAGGAATACAAGCAGAGAGCGGCCAGCAAGAACGACGTTCCCGGCAACCGCCGCAAAGAAGCCCTGCGCGAGATCTACCACCGCTTCCAGCCCGGCGAACCCTTCAGCCAGGAACAGGCTGAAAGAGCGCTCAGACGCTTGTTCTTCGAGCCCGCCAGCTACGACCTCTCCGACGTCGGCCGCTACAAACTGAACGGCAAACTCGGCCTTCCCATGACCGAGGAAGAAATGAAGCGCACGACGCTCAATGAAAACGACATCGTCGAAGCTCTGGCTTACCTTCTCGACCTGGCGGCCGACAAGGAAAAATCCACCAAGCACGGCGAGCCCGTCAAGATGGACGACATCGACCACCTCGGCAACAGGCGCATCCGCCCGGTCGGCGAACTCGTCGCCAACCAGTGCCGCATCGCCCTGGCCAGGATGGACCGCTATATAAAAGACCGCATGACGAACCAGACGGCCAGTCAGCAGCAGGAGATCCCGCAGCCTGAGAAACTCATCAATCCCAGGATCCTCTCCAACCTTATGCGCGACTTCTTCGGCCGCTCCCAGCTCTCCCAGTTCATGGATCAGCTGAACCCCCTGGCCGAGCTTACGCATAAGCGCCGACTCTCCGCTCTGGGCCCCGGCGGCTTGAACAGAGACCGCGCCGGCTTCAAGGTCCGCGACGTGCACAACAGCCACTACGGCCGTATTTGCCCGATCGAGACTCCTGAAGGCGCCAACATCGGTCTTATCGCTTCCATGAGCACGTACATGAAGACCAACAAGTACGGCTTTATGGAGACCCCTTATCTGGAAGTTAAGAACTGCAAAGTTACCGACAAGGTCAGATACCTGTCGGCCAACGAAGAAGAGAAATACACCATCGCCCAGGCGAACGCTCTGAGGGACAAGGACGGCAAGTTCGTTCTTAAAGAAGGCATCAAAGCCAGGAAGAACGGCGACTTCAAGGAAGTCAAAGCCACCGAGATCGAATTCATCGACGTTTCCCCGAAACAGATCGTCTCCATCGCCGCAGGGCTCATTCCCTTCCTGGAACACGACGACGCCAACCGAGCCTTGATGGGTTCCAACATGCAGCGTCAGGCCGTGCCCCTTCTGACCACGGAAGCCCCGATGGTCAGGACCGGTCTTGAAGGCGTCGTGGCCAGGGAATCCGGCGCTGTCCTGACCGCCAAGATCGACGGCGTGGTCAAGGAAAGCGACGCGACGCACATCGTCATAGAAGGCAAGAACGGCCAGGAACAGGTCGAAGAACTCCTGAAGTTCAAGCGTTCCAACGCCGGCACTACCATCAACTATCATCCTTACGTCAAATCCGGCGCGAAGGTCAAAGTCGGCGACGTTATCGCCAACGGCCCCGCGACCGCGGACGGCGTGCTCTCTTTGGGCCGCAACATACTGTGCGCCTACATGCCTTGGGAAGGCTACAACTTCGAGGACGCCATCGTCATTTCCGAAAGGGCTCTGAAAGAGGACTTCTACACTTCCGTCCATATCGAGAGCTTCGACTGCGTGGTCGCTCAGACCAAGCTGGGCGCTGAAGAGACGACCAGAGACATCCCGAACGTCGGCGCCGAGGCGTTGGCCAGGCTGGATTCCGAAGGTATCGTCATCCCCGGCACCGAAGTTAAGCCCGGCGACATCCTGGTCGGTAAGATCACCCCGAAGAGCGAGACCGAACTCAGCCCCGAGGAACGCCTCCTGAAGGCCATCTTCGGCGACAAGGCCGCGGACGTCCGCGACGCCTCCCTGAAAGTTCCGGCCGGCACCTACGGCGTCGTCATGCACGTCGACGTTTTCCGCCAGAAAGCCAAGGACGCCCAGCGCGACAAGGCTCAGGAAAAGAAGCTCATCAAGGAAGCGACTGACAGGCGCGCCAAGAAGGAAGAGGAGATCCAGGAATGGTACAGAACCGAACTCGACAAGATCTGCTCTGAAAAACTTAAAGGCGCCATCATCGACGAACAGACCGGCGACATCCTGGCCGACAAGGGCCAGACCGTGCCCCCCGACGTCAAGAGCCTTATCAGGTCGAAAAAGAGCCTGGTCGGCTGCGACGTGGAGGACAAGGAATTCGCCAGCCGCGTCAACAGACTGCACTATCAGCTCGACTATAAGAAAGAAGAATTGACCGCCCAGCATGCCCGCGAAATAGACACCATCAAGCGCGGCGACGACATGGATAGCCATATGCTGAAGATGGTCAGAGTTTACATCGCCATCAAGCAGAAACTGCAGGTTGGCGACAAGATGGCCGGCCGTCACGGCAACAAGGGCATCGTCGCCAAGATCCTGGCCGAAGAGGATATGCCGTTCATGGAAGACGGCACTCCCGTCGACATCGTGCTGAATCCTCTGGGCGTGCCTTCCCGTATGAACGTCGGACAGATCATGGAAGCCCACTTGGGCTGGGCCTGCCGCATGCTCGGCCTGATCGCCACGACCCCGGTCTTCGACGGCGCTACGGAAGAAGATATCGAAACGCTTTTGAAGGAAGCGAAAGCCCAGGCCGCCAAGAACGACAAGAAGAAAGACGCGCACCTTTGCGCCACCAGCCTCGAGCCTGAACTCGGCAAAGTGACGCTTTACGACGGCAGGACCGGCGAAGCCATGTACCAGAAAGTGACGGTAGGGTACACCTACTTCATGAAACTTGGTCACCTGGTCGCCAACAAGATTCACGCCCGCGCCACCGGCCCGTATTCCTTGGTCACGCAGCAGCCCCTGGGCGCCAAAGCCCAAAGCGGCGGACAGCGCTTCGGCGAAATGGAAGTTTGGGCCCTGGAGGCCTACGGCGCCGCCTACACTCTGCAGGAAATGCTGACGGTCAAATCCGACGATACGGAAGGCCGCAAGAAGACCTACGAGTCCATTACGAAAGGCAACTGCGCCCTGGAAGCTTCCACTCCGGAATCTTTCAACGTTTTGGTCAAAGAACTCAGGGCGGCCTGCCTTGACGTCAGAACAGAGAAGAAGTAAACCAACTATCGCAGGATAGCAAAAATATGATGAAATTTGATTCGGACAACGAATTCGAGAACACCGTGACGGAAGACGTGTTGGAAAGCAGCGACGAGCTGACCAGCGATATCGCCGACTCCATCGCGGCCGACGAGACTCTCTTTGATGAGAACGAGACCGACGGCGAGAAGATCGCCATCATGGACGATTCCGAAGAAGAGCAGCCCTTCGACATGTGGAGTCATCCGGTCAGGGAAAACCAGTTTGACAAAGTTACCGTCAACATCGCTTCCCCCGACACTATCCGCTCCTGGTCTCACGGCGAAGTGAAAAATCCCGAGACCATCAACTACCGCACTTACAAACCCGAGCCGGGCGGACTTTTCTGCCAGCACATCTTCGGGCCGGTCAAAGACTGGGAGTGCGCCTGCGGTAAGTACAAACGCATTAAATACAAAGGCATCGTCTGCGACCGCTGCGGCGTGGAAGTCGCGCAGAGCAAGGTCAGGCGCGAGCGCATG
>JAGCDY010000111.1 GCA_017650925.1 bacterium | reverse complement strand
GAGATCTCCGCCACATTCCCAATCGTTCCCAAAAAGTAAACGAAAAAAGAGATGTAATTATGCGAAATTTTAAACTGATATTGGCAGCTCTTTTTGCTGCAGTCTGCGTTTCTTCGGTATGGGCCGAAGCGACTTCGCGCTGGTCGCGCACTTTTCGTTTTGACGGAGCTGAGATCTACGATGGCGAAGCAATAGTTCTCCAAGATACTGACAAGCTGGCGTACAGCACCGCTATGGTGGAAGGCAAGCCTTTATCCTTGGCTATCACTGCGGAAGACAAGGATACCGAAGGAGTTTTTGGAACAATCTTTTTTGATGAATCCGGAAAGGAAACGGAAGGCACGGTATGCTGGGATTACACTTCGGATGAATACAAGGATTTCCCCTTGGAAGACTCATACACGCTGAAGGAAACGATAACGACTGACACGGATTCAAGGATTTTGTCAAGGACTGTGACATTGGTGCCGGAGCCTTTGGGATTAGCGGCGCTTTTGATTTTGATTTCGCTTTTGCTGCGCCGCAAGTCTTTCGGGCTGCTTTTGACTGTCTTGGTTTTCAGTGTTTTTGAGGCTCGGGCAAAAAGTTACGTGTCGGAAGTGAATTGCATGCAGATGTGGCCTTTCGATAGAAGCGTCATAATAAACTACACGATCTATTCGGATAGCGCTAATGGTTTCAACGTAAGATTTCAAGGCAGTTTCGATGGCGGAGAAACAACTTTTGATCCCGCGGTAAAAGGACTTCTCAAAGGCGACGGCGATAACGGCGACGTTTTCGGTTTGGGAAAGCACAAGATCATTTGGACGCCGGGCGTGAGTTTTTACGATATCGTGACGGATAACATGGCTATTAACGTTGAGATAGAGGAAAAGGAGTCTTATCGTTTACATAATTATATGATTCTGGATCTGGGAAACAACATGGTCAGTTATTTGGATGATATTCCCGATTCCGGCTGGTCGGACCAATATAAAACCACAAAGATCGTTCTGCGATTAGTTAAGCCCGGGAAGTTCATGATGGGGTCAGATGAGCGGGAACCTTTCGCTGAATACGGTGAAACGAAGCACAGAGTGACGTTCACCAAACCATTTTACATTGGCGTTTTCGAGGTCACGCAAAAGCAATACGAGATGATAACAGGGAAGAACCCTTCGCTTCATAATGGCGATATGCGTCCTGTCGAGGATGTCACCTATAACATGGCCCGCGGATCTGACCTGGGATCGTCCTGGCCGGAAAGCAGCGCGGTCGATCCAGACTCTTTCTTCGGGAAATTGCGCGAGAGATTCAAGCTCGATTTCGATCTGCCGACGGAAGCCCAGTGGGAGTACGCCTGTAGAGCCGGAAGGCTGCAGTCTTTCAACGACGGATCGACCATCACCAATTATTATACTGACGGACACTTGGACAAGCTTGGGCGCTATTATGGCAACCAAAGCGATGGCAAGGGCGGTTATAGCGAAGCCCAGACAAAAGTCGGTTCGTACCTCCCGAACTCCTGGGGCCTCTACGATATGCATGGCAACGTGGCAGAATTGTGCCTGGACTGGTATCAGTTTGATCTGGGCAAAAGCGACGTAACGGATCCCATAGGGGCTGAGACAGGTTATGGACGCGTTATAAGAGGAGGATATTATGGCAACGCCGCCGGCGACTGTCGTTCAGCAACACGCTTAGCCTGTGACCCAGAAGAGCATGATGGCGGGATCCGCATAGTGTTGCCTCTCTGATTTGCCGTTGAGGCGCTTTATTGCTATAATTTTGTGAAATAATCAACAACCTACGGGAGAATATATGGAACCTCTGATCATCAACGGAAACGAGACCGCGGCCGCGATCCGCGCTGAAATGGCCAAAGAAGTGGCGGAAATGAAAGCCAAGGGCGTGGAGCCCGGACTGGGCTTCGTTTTGGTGGGCGACAACCCCGCTTCGCAGGCTTACGTTAGGATGAAGAAAAAAGCCTGCGCGGAAGTCGGCATCACCGGTTACGACTACGAGCTCCCGAAGGAAACGACGCAGGAAGAATTATTGAAGCTGGTGGACGAACTGAACCACGATCCCAAGATCGACGGCTTCATCGTGCAGCTGCCTTTGCCGAAGCACATTTCCGAAGAGGCCATCATCGCCGCCACTGATCCCAAGAAGGACGTGGACTGCTTCCATCCCATCAACGTTGGCAAGCTCTGCATCGGCGATACGGACGGCTTCTTCCCCTGCACGCCCTACGGCGTGGTGGTGCTACTGCAGAGAGCCGGCATCGAGGTGAAAGGAAAACATGTGGTCGTGGTCGGCCGCTCCAACATCGTCGGCAAACCGTTGGCGAACCTTTTGGTGCAGAAACGCGACGGCGCCAATGCGACCGTGACGATCTGCCACACCGGCACCAAGGACATCCCCTCCATCACGCGTCAGGGCGACATCGTGGTGGCCGCCATCGGGCGCCCCAACACCATCACCGCCGACATGGTGAAAGAAGGCGCGGTGGTCGTTGACGTAGGCGTCAACAGAGTGGAAGATCCCTCGGCCAAGAGGGGCTACCGTCTGGTAGGCGACGTGGACTACGAGAACGTCGCGCCCAAATGCTCCGCCATCACGCCGGTCCCGGGCGGCGTCGGCCCCATGACGATCGCCATGCTCCTCATGAACGGGCTTAAAGCCGCCAAGAGGAGAATGCCTAAATAAAAGATGCTAAGCGCCGCGCTCATTCTGGCTCTGGCTATTTTCGGCCTGCTGCTCTTTATAGGGCGCATTTCCTCCAGGCTGACTGAGAGGATCAGCGACCGCTATCTTTCTTTGGACATACCGTCGGGAATACTCTGCGTCCTGGCGGTATGTCTTTATTTTTACATTATGTTTTACAGGCGGGATCTTTTCGATGAGCCCGTCTTTATCTGGATACTCATCGGGATAGCCGTCCTTACGCTGCTGGAGCCCTGCATAAGGCACAGCAAGATATTGCAGAACAGAATAGACGCCGCGAAAATCCTTAGGACGCTGGAACCGAGGAAACTGGGCAGGGTAATTTGCCAGCACTATGAGATCGGAATTGGCGAAGAGCCAACGAGGATCGTTCATCTGAGCGACCTGCATTACAATCAGCTCAGCAGAGAATTTCTGCTTGGCGTCGTAAAGGAAGTCAATCAGCTTGAGCCTGATTATATCCTCGTGACCGGGGACTTTTTGCAGAAGGTCGGCGAGGTAGGGGAGCTGAAGGACCTTTTAGAGGGCCTCAGAGCCAAAAATACGGTCTTTTACGTCCTGGGCAACCACGACTTCTGGATCGGGGGAGAAGAGGTCATTTGCGAGGCTCTGGACGGCCTCGGTTGGGTCAGGTTGAACGGCCGCTTTGTGGAGACTGAAAAAGTTCTTTTCTTCGGTACGGAACGTCCCTGGGGAAAAGAAGAAAATTTGGCGCTTCCCAAGAGCGAAAAACTGAAGATCGCCCTGGCCCACGACCCCGACGAATGGGAGAATACGGCCGCTTTGGGAGCGGATGTGACTTTGTCCGGACACACTCACGGCGGACAAGTGCGTTTCGGGCTCTTCGGGCCGATGATCCTGCCCTCCCAGAAGGGCGCCATGCGGGCCGAGAGAGTGCTTTGCAAAGAAGGGCATATACTCTTGATAAGCAGAGGCTTGGGCAAGCCCTATTTTAGGATCTGCAATCCGACAGAAATAAGTTTGCTGGACATTCGCCGCTAAGAAAAAGCTCTTGAAAAAGGCGGCGATTTTTGCTACGCTTAAGGTCCAGATACGGGGTGCTTCCTCCTGGTGTGTGTGAGGAGGCTGAGATGATACCCATATTAACTTGATCCGGATAATACCGGCGTAAGGAAAAAGGATATGACCCAACTTCAAAGTGCAATTGAGGGCGTCATAACTGATGCCATGAGGACAGTGGCGGAATTTGAGCATGTGCCGCCGGAAACAGTCCTCGCTGAAGTGGCGGCGGGAAGAGCCGTCAT
>JAGCDY010000110.1 GCA_017650925.1 bacterium | reverse complement strand
ATTGACGCCCGCCTTGAAATTCTGGAAAAGCGCGTCGAGTTCGTCGACAGGGAAGAACATGTCGTAGCAGGCGATAGACGGGACCTCGTCGTAGCCGCGGGAGGAGTGGTAGTAGAAGAAGGTGTCGCCGGGCTCAAGCTTGTTGGCGGCGGTCATGATCTCATTTTCGATCTTGGATCTGGTGGCTTCGCTGTTTTTCAAAAACACCTGGTGGTTACAGAAAACGTCCGTCACCCCTCTGATGAAGGTCGTGTCGGCCACGCAGGTCGCAAGCTTCGGCAGGTAGTCGTCGTTGTACTCGTCCACGCCGACTATCAACGATACGTTTTTTGAGTAGCGCTTGAACTGCTCGGGCTGGCGGGTAACCAAAAAACGGCTGATCCTTTTCGAGGCATCCCTTGGGAGGGTCACCTGAAAAGGTTTGCCCGGCTCGACGTCCGTGACATAGTTGGTGCCGTAAAACTCGCTTTCAAATTGGACATGCACGTCGAATTTGTTGGCGAAAAGCGCCATCGCGCTGATAGAGAGAACTAGACTCAACAGTTTCGTATTCATGGTTTATCCCTAATATTGTGGCTTGTTATTAAGGTAATTTTAGCAATTTTCCTCCTTTTTTGGAAATTCGCGGAGGGCGGTCATCTCCGTCGTTTTATATAATTGCCGTTTTTTTGTAGAATAGAAGCGTGCTAATCAACCCACGGAAGGGAACTTCCGAAGGAGCGAACATGAAAATCAAATCTCTTGTCGCTTTATTTGCGGCCTGCTTTTGTCTAGGCTCTTTCGCCGCTAATACGCCCATTACCCCTCCGGGCGACGGCAGCAAGGAAATGCCTTACCTTATCAGCAAGATGGAGCATCTCGTCTGGATGCAGGAGACCGTGGAGAATTCCTACAGAAAGTACTACAAGCTGACCTGCGACCTGGACGCTTCCGAAACGAAGAGCTGGAACAACGGCAAGGGCTTCATCCCCATCGGCATGGAAACGCCTTCCAACAAGCGTTTTCGGGAAAAAGGCAAAAATTATCCTCCCTTCCTGGGACATTTCGACGGGGGAGGGCATTCCATCTCGAACCTTTACATCAGGCGCCCGGAAGAGGACTACGCGTCCTTCTTCGGCAAGGTCGGAGCGGACTGGATGCCGCCCCCTTCCGGCCCCCAGGTCTTAGGCAAATTTACCCGCGAGCAAGCCCAAAGCCTTATGAATCGGGATAATGTTTACGTCATAAAAGACCTGGCGCTGCTCAACGTCGATTTTACCATCGGGATCTACGGAGCGGGCTTGGCCGGCAAATTAACGGACTGCCAGGTCTCCGGCTGCTATGTCTCCGGGACCATCACGGCCAACAAAGCCATTTCAGGACTTACCACTTTTTCATTGAGAAGTTACTTTTCCGAATGCGCCTCGAACATAAATTACGAGAATCGTTTTTGCGGCGTGGCGGGATTCACGGCGAGCGCCGACCAATCCTATTATTGCAATTGCTACAGCAGCGGCAAATTTAAATTGCCGGAAAGTTCCATTGACCCTAAGCACATAGGGGAAGTGAGAAGCAAGCAGGGCGGGTGGTCCTTCAACGGACATCACATTTGGACCATGACAGGATTGGGAAACGGAAGGGGCCTTTTTGAGAACTGTTACAGCAATATGAAGCTGCAGGGCAGCCGGCGCAGCGAAAAAGTCGTGCCTATGTTTGAAAACGAAGAAAACTGCTACTGCAGCGCCGACAACTTCGGCGTCTCCAAGGAGCCCACCAAAGGCATCGTCAGTAACGAGAACATGCGCAAGAAAGAGACCTTCAAGGGCTGGGACTTCGAGAACATCTGGGAGATGAAGTCGGGCAGAAAAGCCCCGAGCCTCCGCAAACTGGAAAAGTGGATGTGATCTTTCTTATGCACCAATCATAAAAAAACGCCGAGCTTTCACTCGGCGTTTTTTGTTGTTTTGTTTTTTGCCGCTTACTTCCTGCGGAGGAAGGCGAGGCCGAAGAGCGCGAGCAAAGCGATCATGCCCGGTTCCGGAGCGGCGTATTCGACTTTGAAATAATCGAGGCCGGTCCAGCGCACGTCGCTGTTGGGCCAGCCTTGAATGGCCAGGGCGGCCTGATTCGGGTTTTTCGCCAAGTGGGTGTCGTAGTAGGTGCTCCAGGGGCAGCCCCAGACGTAATCGGTGTAGCCGGCCTGGGAGGTGCCGATGTTGCAGGATTCCAGGTAGGCGCCGTCGGCATCGTTGGCCACGGTGACTTTGGCGGTCACAAAGTAAGATGAGCCGTAAATGTTTCTTTCGCGGCCGCTGTAGCGGGGAGAGACGTAGGCGCCTTCCGTCCAGGTCGCGAACCAGGCATTGGCGCTGTGGTAGCCGTAGGAGGCCTCGGGCGTGCCGTTATTGAGAAAAGCAAAATAGGTGCCGTTGTCCTTCACGATGGTTCTTATGGTAAGTCTCAGCTTGGTGCCGTCGGCGGGGACGCAGGCCTCCGGGATATCGTAATAGACGCCGTCTATGGGAGAGCCGGTCGGTTTGTTGACCCACAGTTTGGCATAGGTGCCCTTTTCATCGCTAACGATTTCATCAGTGAAAGTCTCTTCGCTATTGAGTCTCTTATAATCTAAGTTGACTGCGGTGAGAGAGTCGCCGACGTTGTAAGTGGAGAAATCATCCTCAAAGATCGTTACCCAGGGAATGGGCTCTTTCTGAATGAAGGTCACTTTCAGATCGTCGAAGTAAGCGCCGGATCTTTCGGCGTTCCAGCCGTTGCCGACCGCCGTGAACTCAAAGAAGGAGGGGGCGGAGCGGAAAAATTTAAGTATAGTGGCGTAGTCGCTGGCGAAGTTGAAGGTGTCGTTGTCGGTGATCTCAAAAGATCTTAAGAAGCCGTTTTCGCAGTCAATGAATATCGCGAAGTCGCACCATGTGTCAAATTTGACGGCGCCGGTATCGTACGAGGTCCTGTCGGTTACCGTTTGGAAACGAGGTTCTGCGGCATTGGCGGCGCCGGCATTGACGGCGCGGTTGTCGTTGAAATTGTAGAAGTAAGTCTTGTATCCGCCATCTTTGCCATAAGGGGAGAAGCGCATCATCCATTTGTCAGCGGAGTTGGCGAGACGAAGCTCGGCGTAGCCGTCGCCTCCGGCGGGGACTTTGAGTTTGCCGGTGATCAGAATGTTAGCGTTTTCGCCGCCATTGTAATCGACACTCTGCCAATTGAGCGGGATCCTGAGGCCGCGGTCTTTGCCGTATGAATCTTCAGTAGTTTTGGTTCTTTTAACATAGAGAACGTTGGAGGCGCGTTCCTCGTCGTAAACGATGGTGACTTCGCCGTCTCTCGGCGCTTCGTTGGTGCAGTTCACATCGGAATACATGATCTGGAAGTCGGCGTCCTGTCCGTAGAAGTTGCCGGGAACGTAACTGTCGAAATCGTTCTCAAAAAGAACGGTCTGCGTCACCGCGGCGAAAAGCATAGCCGGGGCGACGAGCAGGGAAAGCAGGAATAATTTCTTCATGGGTTTATCGGTTGGTTAAATGGTTAGCAAAGAAAGATTTTTTTGAACACACTACCATATTGTAGCATAAAGTAATTTTAAAATGAAACTGGGAAAGGGCTCGAAAGGCAGTTTTGACGGCTTTCGCCGCTGAAAACGTCCGACATTAACTAATTGCAACACAATAAGATGAAGCGGTAAACGCCGGAGTTGTTTTAAGAATTTGAAATTGGAGGCCTGATTTCATACAATAGTGCAGATAATAATTTTAACCAACAGAGGTGTGTTCATGAAGAAACTTCTCTTAATCGCGGTGGTGCTTTATGCCGCCAGCTTCGCTTTCTCCTTCGAGCAAGTTCTTTGGGAAAGCGATTTCGAAAACTTCACCGAAGGTGAGATCATCGGCCAAGTCGATACTTACGGCAACGAAGTCAAAGTGATGAACAACGGCGACAAGTGCAACGGTACCGCTCCGGAAGCCGGCGACGTTATCATCACCACTCTTGACGACAGCAAAGTTTTGAAGGTCAAGAGGACCGAAGCCGGCAATGGCGACAAAGGCATCAACTGCAAGCTGAATTGGAACGGCGTCACCTATAATCCCCTGGTGGGCTGCATCAAGATCACCGGCCGCGTTTACACAGTTGACACCGGTTACGAGGAGATCCGTCTCGGCAACGTCAACTCCGCCACGATGTTCACCTACTGCCCGTCGGCTTCCGACTTCCACAATGGTTATCTTAACCACTATGATCAGGAAAAGCCGAAATGCGGCGTCAACCAGGACAGCGATGATTGGAAGTACCCCAACGACTACGGCTGCGGCGTTCGTCTGCGTCCCAGGAAGAGCCAGTCTCTTAACACTTGGTACAACTTTGAGATCGTTTGCGGCGCTGCTAAAGGTCTGGTGACTTTCAAATACTGGAATGATGACAACACCGATACTTACGAAGAGACCCGTACCGCCAACCCGCTGCGTTACGGCGGCTATGTTCCGAGCTTCGTCTCCTTCACCGCCACTGGCAATGGTTACGGCTCCGGCCGCGCTGGCGGCTACTGGGATGACATTTGCGTTTCTTACGTTGAGGAAGACGGCAACTGGGTCACGACCTTCGAGGATGATATGCAGTCCTACGGCGCCGGCGAATCTCTCTTCGACAACGGCTACGTTGCCGTCGGTGATGTCGCTACGACTCCCAATGTGGAAGCCACCATCGTTGATACCTTCAGAACGCTTAGCCTGCCTTTCGGCAAGTGCGCTTATATCACGCTGCACAACGAAAACGGCGGTTATCCCAGAACCGGCGCCGGCGTTCCGCTGCCCGCTGAATTCACCGGCAAACCGAACGCCAAGATCCGCATCACCAGCAGAGTTTATCGTCCGGACAACGGCATTTGGGGCGCTGCTGTGTACAATTCCTCCGCCGACGTTAAGGCCAGCTTCGGCTACTATGCCGCTTACTGCTCCGTTATGGACGTCAACGGCACCCAGTACCAGGCCGCCACTCCCACCTGGCTGGTCAATATGTGGGCTGACACCGTCATGGTGATCGCCAACGACGAGGAAGGCACTCCCTACGTCGAATACGCCGGCTCCTACAAGTCCACGCTGGATCACCAGAACGAAGCCTTCAATTTCAGCAAGGTTTTCCCCGATGTCAAGATCGATGAAGATCTGGCCTATGCCGGTATCCCGGTCCAGGCCTGGGGCAGCGACTACGAACAGGAAGAACCTGGCCGCTACGCCCTTTTGAACTACCTGAAGATCGAATACCAGGCTCCGGAACCGGGCTTTATCGCCCTGGCTCTTTTGGCTGGTCTTGCTCTGGTTCGCAAGATGAGATAAGGCGAGAGCCTGAGTGTTTTAATAAACGGGACGTCAAATTTCGGCGTCCCGTTTTTTTAAGGAACGCATATGAAAAAGAATCTTTTGTTATTGCTTTTCGTCTTCTGCTTCGCCGCGCTTTTCGCTTCCGCGGAAGTGACGGTCTTGTGGGAAGGCCTTTTCAACGAGTTCGCGACGGACAACATGCTCTGCGGTCTGGAAGACCCCTTCAACGGGTACATGATCGACGAGATGTCCGGAAACTGCGCGCCCAGTACCGGCGACAGTCCCTTTGCCGATGAGATCGCCATCGTTGAGGATTCTGATACCGGCAGCAAGTATCTGAAAGTCTGCCGCAGGGACCTTGACGAGGACAGCCCTGGCTGCCGCGGCGCCAGGACAAAACTAATTTGGGGCGAAGGGGAGGAAGAGACGGAATACGATCCTTCCAAGGGCTTCCTGAAGATCGAGGGCCGCGTCAAGGCCGCCCCCTTCACGGAACTGAGGATCGCCAACGTCAACGGCGCCTGCATGGCGCGCTTCGGCCTGAACGGCGGACCCGACAACAAGAACAGGGCTTACCTCGCGCACTACGGCTACAACCTGGGCGAAATAGTCAGCGACGCCGTCAACAAAGGCGACGAGCGCTTCTATGTCTCAAGCGGCGATTTGGGCTGGAACCTGGCGAAATTCAAGGGCATCCCCGCGGACGGAAACTGGTACAATTTCGAGATCTGCTTCGACCTCTCCGTCTGCGACCTGGCCTACTTCACGGTCTGGTCCGACGACCAGAGCTATTTCGACATCTACAGAGGCCGCTGCAACGCCCTGACCTACCAGGGCTACAGGCCCACTTACATCTGCTTCACTTCCTGGGCGAAGAACAACGAAGCCAGGGAAGCCTCCTATTTCTCCAATTTGAAAGTCTCTTACGTCTTGGACGATGAAGAGGAGAATTGGGAGACCTTCTTCGAGGACGATTTCTCCCAGTACACTCCCGGGCAGTCGCTTTTCAACGTCAATCCGGAGTTCATCCAGACAGGGGAGAACGCCCCCAACCTGGAAGCGACTATCATCGACTATTACGACGGCGTCGGCTTCGAGAGCAACGCGGTCTACTTCGCCGTCAACAACGACACGGAATCAACGCCCAAGTGCGGCATCGCGGTCTCCGTTCCCAGGGATCTGTTCGATTATCCGTACGCCAAGCTGAGATTGAGCCTGAATGCCTACTACAAGGACGGCGGCATAGGCTTCTCCGTTCTCAATGAGGACAGTAGGCAGACGGTGTACTTCGGTCGAAGCAAAGCCGACGAGACCTACTCTCACCGCTATTATCTCTACGTCAACGGCTCTAAGTACGACTGCATGGCGCTGCAGGACCACAACGCCTGGAAGAAGTTTGTCATAGAGCTCTTCAACGACGAGGAAGGCAAGACGCACCTTTACGGCGTGGCCAACCATATGCTGGTGGTGGACCATTACGACAACGGCATGGGCTTCGACAAGTACTATCCCGACGTGACCATAGATTACCCAAATATGGCGGGCATCCAGCTGGAGGCCAAGCCCAATGAGACCGGCGAGGCGCGCTTCCTGCTCCTGAAGGACGTTAAGTACGAAGTGCAGGTCCCGGAACCGTTTGGTTTGGTTTTGCTGGCGCTCGCTCTTCTGGCTCTGCTGAGGAAGCGGGGCTAGGTTGCAATTTAAAATAATTATTTGCTACAATATTGAAGGTGTGTTTTTGAACCTTTAATTTCCAACCCAACTGTTCGTATGAAAAAAACTTTAACTTTCATGGCGGTCCTTTGCTGCGCCACCGCGGCTTTCGCCACCTCCCAGGTCCTTTTCGAGGACAACTTCGAATCCTACAATACCGGCGACTGGCTCGGACAAGGCAACACCGAAATGATGCAGTCCACGGTGGGCCCCTCCATTGAGCCTCCTGTTCCCGGTGAAGTCGAGATCGTCGATATGGACGGATCCAAGGTCCTGCACGTCCAGAAGATCAAAGAGCCCGCAGGCGTCACTAAACCCGGCCGCGACCGCGGCGTGAGAGTTCCGCTGACTTGGGGCGACGTTGATTACGAGGGCGGCTTAGGCGGCGTCATCATCATCATCGGCAAAGTCAACATTCCGAACGGCAACGGCTATTGCGAAGTGAGGCTGGCCACGGCGGAAGACAAGCCCATGATGCGCTTTTCTTTCCATTCCTCCGACTACAGGACCTACTGCTACACCGACAACCGCAGGGAAGCCGTCAACAACAGCGCCGCCAACAAGGACGATCCCCGCTGGCCGACCGGCAGCTCCGACAAGATCCAGTATGCCACGGCCGACGCGGTCCAGTACAACACTTGGTGCGATTTCATTTTGATGGTGGACTGCGAGACCGGCACGCTGCTTAATTACGACATCACGGACAACGCCGGCTTCCATTTCAGCGGCGAAAAAGTCTGCCAGCTTTTCGAGTTCGGCAACGCCGTTCCTGCCTACGCGGAATTCACGGCTGTCGGCAACGGCTACGACACCAACAGGCAGGGCGCCTATCTTGACGACCTCAAGTTCGTCTATATCAAGCCCGATCTGCCTTGGGCGACCGTCTTCGAGGATGACTTCCAGAGTTACACTGTTGGCCAGTCCCTGACCGCCCAGACCGCCGATTATCAGAGGATCGGCAGCGCGCCCACCTTCAGCGATGAAATTAAGAACGACGGCGACGGCAACTACGCCTACATTTGGCTCGGCACCCCCGAAACCGGCTATCCCAAGGACGGCATCAAATACGTCCTGCCCGAGGAGATCAAGCCCGTCTTCGGCGGCAAGCTGCGCTTCACGGCCCGCTATTTCTGCCCGGACAACGGCTGCTGGACCAAAATGATGAATGGCGCCGATCCCGTGGCCACCTACGGCTTCCACTCCGCCAACCGCTGGTTCGCCACCTGGGGCAGCGACGACGCCAGCCCCCGCTACGACGGCATGGAGAACGGCCCCTATAACGACTGGGTCACCACTTGCATGACTGTCGGCTTCGACGAAAACGGCGACGCTTCGCTTGAAACCGTCTGGCTTGTCAACGACAAGGACGCCAGCAAGAGACAGGGCCTCAACTGGAGCTACTACTTCGACACCACCATGCCCGCTGTCCCCGATTCCGTGGGCGTGCAGGTCCAGGGCTGGCAGGGCTTCAACGGCCGTTACGCCAAGGTCGATTACCTGAAGGTCGAATACGCCGCTCCGGAACCGGCCTTCTTAGGCCTCCTGGCTCTGGTTGGCCTGGCCTTCCTGAGAAAGCAGCGCTAAGTCCTTTCGGTCTTATGAAAAAAGCCCCGGCCTCAGCCGGGGTTTTTTTATTAGGGGGGCTATTTGCAATTCAGGGGGCGTTTTAGTATAATCCTCATACTAATCTTTTTGAAATTAACTTTTAAAGGAGGATAAAAATGAAAAGAACGTTCCAGCCCCATACGCTGCGTCACAAAAGGACCCATGGTTTTCGCGCGCGCATGAGCACCCGCGGAGGCCGCGCTGTAATTGCCAGACGCAGAGCCCACGGCCGCGTCCGTCTGTCCGCCTAAAGGCTTGAAAAGCGGAAAAAAGTACGAAACGACGGTAGAAAAACCGTCGTTTTCTTTTCCCAGGGAAAGGAAGCTCAAAGGCCAGAAGGCTTTCGAGCGGCTCTTTAAATCAGGCAGCTTCTCCAAGGCTCAGCATCTTTACCTCGTCTCGGAAGGATCCGTGGACGGGTGGAAGGTCGCGGTGGTGGCCAGGAAAAAGGACTACCCCAAGGCCTACATGCGCAACAGGGTGAAGAGGAGGCTTAGGGAAGCGGTGAGACTCAATCAGGCGTATTACCGGCCCTTCGAGGGGGTTCTGGTGGCGAAGAGGGGAGTTATGGAGCTCCCCTTCGAGAAGCTTGAGGAGGAATGGCTCGCGGTCTGCCTTAAAGCCGGGATAGTAGGCGAGGCTCAGCCCAAGCCCTCTTTGGGGGCGCGGGTTATGATGGCTCTCGTTCGGTTCTACCGGAAATGCGTTTCGCCTCTTTTTCCGCCCTGCTGCCGCTTCACGCCGACCTGCTCGCAATACGCCCTGGAGGCTCTGGGAAAGCACGGCTTTTTTAAGGGGACGTATCTGACCGTATGGCGGATACTGCGCTGCAATCCCTGGAACCGCGGCGGATACGATCCCGTACCCTGAAACTTAAAACTGAAATTCTTATGGATAGAGATAAACTGATAGGCGTCGCCCTGCTGGGCCTGGTCTTCCTGCTTTTCTTCACGCAGATGAAAAAGAAACAGGAGCAGCCCGCCGCTCCTTCTAAAGCGGCCCAGGGGACAGTGCAGACCGCTTCCGCGCCTTCCGTTGGCGCTCTCAACGCCAGGCCGGCTTTGGAAAATTATTCTGGCGAAAATCTGACCGTGGTCTCCAACAGCCTGCTCTCCTGCACGTACGACAATGAGCTGGGAGACCTCGCGAAGGTCGAGCTTTTCAAGAGCGACGTCATCAAGGAGATTTACGACACCCTGACAAAAGACAGCGCGGAATACGAACTGCCCATTAGGCTTTTCAGCTACGGCGATCTTGAAGGAGAAAAGCTATCCTTTAATGGCGGCGCCGGAGCCTTTGAAAATACGGTCGTCGTTACGGGCGTTTGGAACAATACGCTGCTCGTGACGAAGACCTATACGCTCTCCACTAGCAATTATCTGACGGAAGTCAGTCTCAGTTTGAGAAACATTACGGGAAGCGTCCTGCCTCAAAACGATCTTAAGCTTTGGCTCGGCACCATCGACAAACTGAACGAAGCCAAGGAGCGTCCGCCCGTCAGAAGCCTGACGGTCAGCTATATCAACGACAGTGGCAAGGAAAAGATCAAGCGCTTCAATCCCGGCAAGGAATCCAAGACTCTCGACGGCGCCATAACCTGGGCCTCCATTGGAAACCGTTATTTCGTGCACGCCCTGGCTGGCAAACAGCAGGCCGTGAGATTGGAGACGGGCTACCGTCCGGACAAGAAGGCCAGCTGGCTCTCCGCCGTGCTGACTTATTCCGTGCCGGAACTGAAGCCCGGCGAAACTTACGAATGGCAGGGGACATTGTACACCGGTCCCAAGCAGTATGAGAGGCTCACCGCTCTCGACAAGGAGATGGTCTGCGGCAGCGATTACGTGAAGATCATCGACCTAGGCTGGTATTCGATCATAGCCACCTGGATGATGCAGTACGGCTTGAAGCTGACCTACCGCTACGTCGGAAGCTACGGCATCTCCATCATCATCCTGACCGTCATAATTAAGCTCCTCCTGTGGCCTCTTACCACTAAGAGCACGATGGCCATGAAGAAGATGCAGAAGCTTCAGCCTGAGATCAAGGCCATCCAGGAAAAATACAAGGACGATCCCAAGAAGCAGCAGGAAGAGATGATGCTGCTGTACAGAAAGTACGGCTACAACCCCATGGGCGGATGTCTGCCGATGCTCATCCAGCTGCCGATCTTCGTGGCGTTGTACCAGGCTTTGTCCAACGCCATCGAGCTGCACAAGACGCCCTTCCTTTGGATCGCCGACCTTTCCATGCCGGACAAGGTCGGAGCCATCTTCGGATTCCCCATCCATCCTCTGGCTATCGCCATGGGTGTCGGCATGGTGGCGCAGCAGATGCTCACCCCAAAGATGGGCGACGCCAGCCAGCAGAAGATGATGTACTTCATGCCCATCATCTTCACGGTGCTTTTCTACAACATGCCCAGCGGACTGGTCCTTTACTGGTTCGTGAACCAGCTTCTGACCATGGCCCAGACCACTTACCTCCAGTACAAAAAAGATTAATTTCCCCCTAATGCAGGCAGCCTTTGATACCATAGCGGCTATTGCGACCGCCCGGGGCAGAGGCGCCATCGGCGTCCTCCGGATCAGCGGACCTATGACGGAAAGCGTCGTAGACAGGCTGTTTTCAGCCAAAGCCGGTCTGAAGGCTGAGGATTTCGGCGATCTGAAACTGCGCTTCGGCAGTTTCCGCGACAGCGACGGGGAAGTTCTGGACAACGGCTTGGTCTTTTTTTCCAAGGCTCCCAAAAGCTACACCGGCGAGGATTACGCCGAGCTGCAGTGCCACGGCAATCCCTATATCATGGAAAAGCTTCTGGCTTCCGCCGTATCCTCCGGGGCCGTTCCCGCGCCTCCGGGAGAATTCACCAGGCGCGCTTTCCTGAATGGGAAGATGGATCTGACGGAGTGCGAAGGCGTCGACGAACTGATAAGAGCCTCCTCGAAAAAATACGCCTCCGCCGCCTTCAGGCTTCAGAACGGCGAACTGAGGAAAAAGCTCGAGCCAATCAGCGAAGCGCTTAGCCGCGTCTACGCGCACATTCAGGGCGCGATAGAATTTTCCGACGACGTTAATGAGGACAGGAGCATGTGGAGCGCTCCCCTTGATGCTGCCGTGTCATCCTTAAGGGAGATACTTTCCTCCGCGGAAGTCTCGAGAAAGGTCAGGGACGGCCTTCTGGTCGCGATAGCGGGGAAGCCCAATGCCGGGAAATCCAGTCTTTTCAACGCGCTTTTGGAAGAGGACCGCGCGCTCGTCACGTCCGTGGCCGGAACGACGAGGGACACGCTCTCCGAGGAGATCGAGATCGCCGGCTTAAACGTCATACTGATGGACACCGCCGGATTGAGAAAAGCCAAGGGCGAAGTCGAGGCGCTGGGCGTCGAACGCTCGCTTAAGAATATCGACATCGCCGACGCGGTCATCTGGCTTTCCGATGGCGCGAAAAAAATGAGCGCCGAGGAAAAGGATCTCGTGAAGGAATGGAGCGCGAGGAAGCCCTTGCTTCTCCTGTCCTCCAAGAGCGACCTTGCCGGATCAAAGATCGAGGGCGCCCAGGCCGTTTCCTGCGTGACTAAGGAAGGCTTAAAGGAAGTCAGGGATTTCCTCTACAAGACGGCGCAGGAGATGTTGGAAGGCCATGAGGATCTGATCCTTCTGAGATCGAGACATCAGGAGCTTCTTGAATCCGCCCTTGAAAGCGTGGAGAAAGCGTTTTCCGGACTTCAGAAGGGAGAATATCTCGAGCTTATCGCGGAAGAACTCGGCTCCGCCCTGGAGCGGATCTGGGAAGTGACCGGCAAAAAGACGCCCAATGAGATACTGGACATAATCTTCAGGGAGTTCTGCGTGGGAAAGTAAGATGCGCAACAGGCTGATCTACATAATCTGGCTTGTCATAGGTCTGACGGCGTTCATGATACTGGGGTACTACTACCGCCAGCTGAACCGTTCCGAACGCCATCTGGCCAAGAAGCTGCGCTATTTTAAAATGGCGGACTCTTATAGGGCCTACCAGGAGCTGATGCCGAAACTGCAGGGCTGGCTCAAACCCGAGAACCCTTACGAACTGAAGGAATTTTTTACGCAGGGCCGCTCCTACGTCTACCAGACGGACGAGGAGTTCTCCGACCAGCTGAAGAGCTTCGGCAAAGAAGCCAGGGAAGGCTACCTCAAGGCCGTAAGGAGAGTTCTGCTTTCACCCTGCTCCAGCACGATGAAGCTCCGCTACATCGACGGCACCAACATCGAGTTCGACGACGACGCTTTCCTGAACGCGCCGACCAACGCCTTGAAGCGGCCTCGGCACGAATTCTTCTGGTTCGAGGCCGTCGATTCCGAGGAATCGGCCTGGGAATGGTGGCAGGAGAAAGACGACGTCTTGAAGAGAGCCAAGGAAGAGGGGATAATCGCCGACTACAGGGATCTTCTTTTCCTGGCCGTCGCGCCGGAAGACCGCACCGGCCGCTATGAAAGACTTTTGGAAGCGGCCGACGAGGAACTTTACACGGCCGCTCTGAGAAGCGAGGCCGCCTCCCAGGGACTCGACCGCAGGCTGTTTCGCAACAGCAAGGGCCGCTTCGAGAAGAACGGCTTTTACCTCAAGCCGCCTCTGACCGTTTCCGAGCAGTTCAAGCGCTGGCGCGAGCTGGGATTGGGGAATCTTCTGAACAATTATCTCATCCCGCGTTCCAACGGCTACTGGGCCGTGATAAGGATAGACGGCGGAAAGGACGCCAAGGCGGAATCAGCCCTCAAATTGAGCGAATTCCACGGCACCAACGACCTTCCTCTGGTATACTGCGAAGGCGCCCTGAAGCTCGAGTACCAGAAGAAAATGGCCTATCTCATCGGCTTCTTCTGGAAGACCTGGCTTCTTATTTTCGTCATAATCTTCCTCCTACAGACTATCAGGCAGTTCTTCTTCCATTACCTTATGGGCAGGGGCTTCGTGCCGGAAGTCATGTACCGCTACTTCTCGCCCGGTGCGAGGGCGTATCTCATCAGGAACGGCTACAAGTCTTTCACGCACGTCATGAATTTTGAGGAAGTCCAGAAGAACCGCGAGGCCGGCCAGGAAGTTCCAGAAGTGATGGTCATGCGTGTGCATGAGAAGCGCGGCAACATCAGGAGGATCGACTCCCTCCAGATGGAAGCCGGCTTCCGCTCGATCTGCCCCTCCGGAAAAGTTTATTTGAAGCGCGCCTACGGCAAAGGCATGAAGGAACTGCGGCGCGAATACATCAACATGTGCCGCATGAGCAGAAGGGGAATGAAAGTTCCCAAGATCTTGGGCTATTGCGAGGCGCAGTGGAAAGGCTACTGGTGCGGATATCTCATGACCGCCAACCTTGACGATCACATCCCGCTGGATTACTGGCAGACCTATGTCGCGCCGGAACTCGAAAAGGAAGAGCGCCAGAAAGTCGTCAGGAGCCTCTCCCTGAGTCTGGCCGGCACTTTGAGGCGCGCCCACAGGCACGGCATCTTCAACCTGCAGCTCTTCGGCAAGCACATCTTCTTCTCGCCCGATCATCTGGAGTGGGGGATAACGCTCATAGACGTAGAAAAGGCCACCTGCCTGAGCGATTTCTTCCTGAAAGTTTTGAGAAAATTCCCCTCAATCTTCAAGGGCTGTTTCACCAAGGATCTCGCTTTCCTAAACCGCTATCTTTTCTGGGAACTCTGGCCGCTTAGCGAGCGTTTCAGAATGTACATAAACTACTGCCGGCGCTCCAATTTCCCGGGAGCCAAGAGGATCCCCCTGACCGCTGAGGAAAGGAAGAGACTGAGAAAGGTCCACGAGCTCTCCTTGAAGAAGAACTACGGCCAGTACCAGAAGGTCGGCAACATAGTCGTGAACGTCGCGCATTACGCGAGCATGAAGGAAATCTTGCCGGCCGAATTCAGGGATTACTTCGAGATAGAGTCCCGGGAGCAGGTGACAAGGAAGAAAGGCCGCACGGTCGTCAAGATCCACGCCGGCTGGAGCACCTATTATCTGAAGCGTCACTTCGGCATGAAGCTCAAGGACGCTATTATTGAATTCATAAGGCACGGACGCCGCATGAGCAACGCCAGGCTGGAATGGAAGGCGATGGAAACTTGCGACGCTCTCGGCATCAAGAACACGCCCTTCAGGGTCTTCGGTGAGAAGTTCAAGGGCATCAAGGAAAAGAGCTCCTTCCTCCTTACGGAATCGCTTCCTCCTGGCAAGACCGTAGAGGATCATCTGCGCGACGGCCTGAGGCTCGACTTCAAGCACAAAGCGAAACTCATCGCGAACATAGCGCGCATCGCCAACCGCCTCCATACGGAAGGCTACACGCACAAGGATTTTTACTTAGGGCACTTCTACGTCGTGGGCGACCTTACGGGCGAATACGACCTGCATCTGCTGGATCTGCAGCGCTTGTGCAAGGGCGCGAAGCTTCTGAACCGCTGGTCGCTGAAAGACATCACGGCGCTCTATTTCTCCTCGCTGCCTTTCGTTCCCACGGGCCAAATTACCCGCTGCGATATGCTGCGCTTCTATCTGCGCTACGTTAAGAGGGAGCGCCTTCTCAAAAAAGACAAGAAATTTTTGCGCGAGGTGACCCTGAAGGAGCGCAGGATCGCGCGCCACACCGAAAAGCTCCTAGCCAAGCGCCGGAAAAGAGGCGAGCTGACCGACCTCGTGAAGTAGCGCGAAATTTATTTCGCAAAAGATTCCATAAGACCCCCCGCTCACGGACTACGCGCTCAATTTCACTACCCCGCCATCCTCCGTGAGTTCGCTTAGGGGTCTATGGAATCTTCCGCTCAATAAAATAAATTTCGCGCAATGAGATGCTTCAGAGCGAACGAGGCATATATCCCCAAGCGAACTCACGGAGGACGCTAATCAAGGCCATGCACGCGTAGTCCGTGAGCGGGGGATATATGCCTCGTTCGCGATAAAATTAAGCGATGTCTTTTTCGGGCTCGGGTTTCTTGGGAAGGGTGTCAACGATCGCGCCCGTCGGACAATTCGCCAAACAATTCCCGCACATCGTGCATTTCTTCTTGTCGATCTTGGCGACCAGGCCGTCCATGGAAATGGCTTCCGCCGGGCAATTCTTCACGCACTTCTGGCAGCCGATGCAGGCCGTCTGGCAGAATTTTCTCTTGACGACAGGTTTGTCCTGCGAGGCGCAGGCGACCTTGATGGTGCGCGAGACCGGGCCGACGTCTATGATCTTCTTCGGGCAGGCCCTGGCGCAGCCGCCGCAGCCGCCGCAGATCTCAGGGTCGATGACCGGAAGTTCGCCGGGCTTGATGCTGATGGCGCCGAACTGGCAGGCTGAGACGCAGTCGCCGAGCTTAAGGCAGGAGAATTTGCAGTCGAAGGGGCCCTGGGCCGTGATGTTGGCCTGGGCGCAGGTCATGGGGCCGGTGTATTCCACGGCCTGGGAGGAATGGCCCTGGCAGCGGAGGTAGGCGATGGATTTCTCGAAGTCGCCAAGCTCTTTGCCCATGATGGCGGCGATCTTCTGGGCGACTTCCTTGCCGCCCGGAGCGCAGTGGTCGAACTCGGCTTTGCCCTCTGCGACCGCCGAGGCGTAGGCCGAGCAGCCGGCGAAGCCGCAGCCGCCGCAGTTGGCGTTCGGCAGAACTTCCATAATGGCTTCAACTCTCGGATCGGTCTTGACCGCAAATACTTTCGAGGCAATGGCTAAGCCTATGCCGAAAATTAGACCCAGACCGCCCATGCACAATAGCGCGTACAACATAATTGCTTCCCTTTCTTTGATTCAGTTGAAATTCTATCAGAAAGGAATTGGGATTGCAATTTCCGACGTCCTTTTGGTTTGACACCCGCCCCCCAGTTAGGGTATAATATCTTTAATAATCACTAAAGGAATATCTATGAGGATCAGCAAACTATTTTCCCTTCTGGTTTTTCTAATTTTCCTCTGCGTCCCCGCGCTGGCGGCTCCCTCGGCCGCGGCCGAGGAAGCGGTCAACAAGGCGTTGAAGACGGCCGACAAAGCGCTGAGCGCGGCCATCCCGCTGCTTGAGCACGCCGAGAACAACTATCCCTTCCACCCGGCCAACATGGAGGTACTGTACCAGCTGGCCATGGCGTATGTGGAAGTGGGCCGCTACGACGACGCCAACAAGACTCTGGACAAGCTCTCCCAGCGCTACGGCAAATACGCCGACACCATCCAGCGCGTGGACGAGGCGAAGGTCGCCAAAGCGCACGTTCTGGTCGCCCAGGGCAAATACGACGAGGCGCTCGCCCTGGTCCAGAAGTTCTTGAGGGAAGTCCCCAAGAGCCCGGCCAGGAACTCCGCTTACCTTGAGTACGCCAAAGTTTTGGTCAAGAAGGGCAAATACGACGAGGCGAAGAAGGCCATCGCCGACTTCACCAAGAATCCCAATCACGAGCTTTTCATTCCCTCCTCCTACGTTCTGGCCGAGATCTTCGTCAGGAACGGACAGCCTGAGGAAGCGGAAAAGATGATGCGCAACATTCTGAAGACGAACAACAACAAGGACGTCCGCATCGCGACCTTCTACAAACTTGGCGAGATCTACCGCGGCTGCTCGAACTACGTCGGCGCCATCAACGTTTACCGCCGCATCAAGACGCCCGGCAAGAAGCCCGACGACAGGGCTCAGAACGCCGGCATCCTGTGGGAGATCGCCCAGACGTACGAGAATCTCGGACACTTTTTGGAAGCGAGAATTGGATTTGAAGGTATCATGCGTCTGTATCCGGAAGTCGAGTTCAGCACCCAGGCCTGGTTCAGGGCGGTGCAGAGCGACATTTCCGCCAAGGACTACAAGAGGGCGGAGAATTCTTATCTTGAATTCATCAAGAAGCATCCCGGAAACGAGCTGGTCGCTCCTATCAGACTCCTCATCGCTCAGGCCCTCTTAGAGGATAATCAGCCCGGCGAGGCCGTCAGGAATTTGAAAGCAGGACTTGAGGAGTACAAGGAAGGCGAAGTCGCCGAGAACATGTATTTCCTCCTTGGCTCCGCGCTCCTCAACGACAAGAAATACAAGGAAGCCGAGGAATCTTTGAAGCAGTTCGCGGAAAAATTCCCGGATAGCACGCTGGTCCCGCAGAGCTACGTTAGGTTAACGGAAGACTACATCGACCAGAAGCGCTATCAGGACGCTCTGGATTTCCTCCAGAAGACCATCGACGAATTCTCTGACTTCGCGAAGGAATACAAGCTGGACGAGTATGTGCATGAGATCAAGCTCGCCTACGCGACCGCCGAAGCGGAAGCCAAGAACTTCGAGAAGGCTACGGAGCTTTGCGAGGAAGTGACGCTTCCCAGGCTGAAAGAACAGGCCATGTACCTGCAGGCCGACATGTGCGTCAAGCAGGGCAAGATCGAGGAGGGCGTGAAAGTTTTGGAGAGCATGCTGACGGAATTTGCGGACAGCGATCTCCAGGCCGACATTCTCATGACCTTGGGCGGCGTCTATATGAACGAGAGGAAATACGACCAGGCGAAGGATACCTTCGACCGCATCCTCGCGCTCGACAAGGAATCGGCCGCGCCCATGAAGCCCGTCGCCATTCTGCAGAAAGGTTTCTGCTCCTATTATTCCAACGACATGGCCGGAATGAAGCAGAACCTCGAGACCATTCTGAAAGATTATCCCAAGTCCCCGGAAGCCGGCGACGCCCTCTACTGGATGGCGTATTTCGCCAAGAGCGACCGCAAGTACGCCGAGGCCGCCGAATACAGCGCCAGGCTCGTGAAAGAATATCCCGAGCACGGCTACGCTCCCGAAGCCGCCTATGAAGTCGGCGAGGACAAGGTTTTAGGCAACAAATATTTCGAGGCTGTGGAAGCCTTCAAGGAAGCTTACAGGAAGTATCCCGAGACCGGCTACGGCGCGCTTTCCCTGGTGAGAGTGGGGGAGGTCCTTGTCAGCCAGCAGTACAGCCTGGAAGAATGGGAGAAAGAGCTGGAAGCGATTGGAAGCGACGCCGCGAGGATCGCGCTCCTTTCCATCCCCGTAAGGGCCGGCGACAGGGAGAAGACCGACGCCGCTCTGGCGAAGCTTGACTCCTTCAAGATGAACGACGCCCAGAAGGGCTACGCCCTGGCTTTCAAGGCGGCCGCCGAGAATCTGGCCGGCGCCTACGCCAAAGCCGCGCAGACGGCCGACGAGGCTCTCAACCTTACGAGGGAAGTCGCCGAGAACGTCGACGAGGCGCTCTTCCAGCGCGCGGAAGCCGCCTATCTTTCCGGCGACCACAAGACCTGCGTGCCCTGGTACGACGACCTGCTCGACAACTTCGTCGTGCCGAACGCCCAGGTAAGGATAACCGCGTTGCTGCACCGCTCGCGCTGCGCCCTCGAGGCCAAGGAAGCGAAAGTGGTCGATCAGAAATGCCAGGAAGTCCTCGGCCTGAGGCCCGACGCCAAGCAGTCCGCGGAAGCGGTCCTTATGCGCGCCGAAGCGAACTTTATTTCCGGCAACGTGAAGGAAGCGGCCCAGTTCTACAAACGCTGCACGATCCTTTACGGCAAGATGCCTGATTACGCCGTGCCGGCTTACAAAGGCCTCATAGCCTCTTACAAGAAGCTCGGCCTGGCCAAGGAGCTTGAGGAAGCCCAGACCCAGTTCAAGGCCCGTTACCCCAATGATGCTGAATAATTAAGGAACGATCATATGAATAAACGTCAATTTGTCATCATGCTATTCCTTGCGGCCGGTTTGGCCGCGAACGCCGACGAGCTCGTTCTGGCGAACGGCACGCGCTACAAGGGAACCATCTCCCGAAACGCCAAGGGCCAGGTCGAGATCTCGACCAGCAAGGGCAGCTTTTCCTTCGACGACGAGAAGGTCTCCTTCAAACAGACGAAGATCAACGAGCCGGGTGATTTTTCCGATTACCAGACGGCGCTGAAGAAAAAAGATTTCGCCAAGATCAAAACGATCTCAGGATCCTGGGGCAAACGCTTCCAGGGAATGCCTGTCAGATGGAACGAAATGGCCCTCTACGGCAAGGCTCTTGTGGCCGTCAACGACAAGAAGGACGAAGAGGCCAAGAAGATCTTCGAGGAATACGGCAAGCTCTTCCCCAAGGGCGCCTACAAGGGCGAGATCGACGTCCTGGATCTCGACATGAGGTCAGGCGACATGAGCAAGGACGATCTGATCAAGAAGTACAGCGGCATTTTGGCTACCGGCTCGGGCTCCGAAGCGGCCAACGCCAGGATGCACCTCGCCCTGGCCAAGCTTCAGATGGAAGCCAAGGACTACCGCGGCGCCCTCGAGAACTTCGCCTCCGTCGTCGTCCTTTACGGCGACATTCCCGACCTTGAGTTGGAAGCCCTCTGGGGCTGCGGCGAGGCTTACGAAGCCCTCGGCGAGACGAAGAACGCGCTCTTCTATTTCGAGCAGATCGCCGAGGATAAGGAGGGCCCCTACAAGAAGGAAGCCCAAAAGAAGATCGAAAACTTAAAGAAGCAAGAAAATAAATAATCAATAAACCTTCATTAAAAAAGGAGAGATCCCATGTCCAAGAAGAATTTCAGTCTTTTGCAGTTGGCCGCCTGGCTGACCGTTGTCTTTGGCCCCTTAGTCGCTTTCGCTGACGAAGTGGCGGAAACCGCCGAAGGCGCTGAGGAAGCGGCCGCGGAAAGCGTGAACCTGATCGACCTTATCTTCGTTAAGGGCGGCGCTTTCATGTACCCCATCGTCCTTCTGTCCTTCTATATGGTCTACCTCATCATCGACGCCATCCTTGTCATCCGCAAGAAGAAACTCATGCCGGACGATACGGTCAAGTATCTGAGAGAGAACTTCCATAAGGACAAAGTCGAAGAGTGCGACAAGTACTGCCAGGAGCATCCCTGCGCGCTGACGGTCGTCGTCGGACACGCTCTGACAGCCGAGAAGAAAGGCAAAGGCCCGATCGGCATGCAGGAAGCGGTCGTGGAATACGGCGGACGTCTTGCCAACGATCTGAGAGCGAGAGTCGCTTACCTCAACACCGTCGCGACGATCTCCCCGATGCTTGGTCTTCTGGGCACGGTCTCCGGTATGATCAAAGCGTTCTCGAATATCGGCGCTTCCGGCGTCGGCAAAGCGAGCGCTCTGGCCAACAACATTTCCGAAGCTCTGATCACCACCGCGGGCGGCCTGGTCGTGGCCATTCCCGCCCTGGCGGCCTTCTTCTTCTTCCGCAACCGCATCACCGAGACGAT
>JAGCDY010000109.1 GCA_017650925.1 bacterium | reverse complement strand
TCGCCCTTCTTCGCCGAGCTGCACAAGGACGAATTCGTGCACGCGGACGCCATCATAATCCTTGAGGACGCCCTTTTGGACCTCCTCATCGAGGATATGGAGAAGATCGAGACGAGGCTTGAGCGGGCCGAGAGCAACCAGGAGAAGGCACTTTTGGAAAAATGCCGCGACATCCTAAACGAGGAGAAGCCGCTTTGCGACGCCGAGTTCACGGACGCCGAAAAGGAGATCCTGACGGTTTTGGCTTTCCTTTCGTACAAGCCGGTCGTCATCGTAAAGGAAGCCCCGGACGTCAACGACGCCATCAAGCTCTGCCTTGAGAAAGCGAAAGTGATGTTCTTCTACACCGCCGGCAAAAAGGAAGTGCACGCCTGGCCCGTGCCTTTAGGCTCGGATGCCGTCACCTGCGCCGGGAAGATCCACTCCGACCTGGCCAGAGGCTTCATAAAAGCCGACGTCGTCTCTTTCGAGGACTTCATGACGGTCTTCAATATGTCCGAGGCCCAGAAGAAAGGGCTGGTGAAACTGGTCGACAAAAATTATATAATTGAGGACGGAAGCATCATAGAGATACGCTTCAACGTCTGATATCCCCCACCCGCCACCCCAAAATATGCGACGATTTGCCCTAATGCTGTTGTTCGCCGCTTTTATAGTGAGCAGCGCCCAGGCCAAGCACGATTGGACCGTGCATCCTGAACAGGCGAAGAGTAAGTTCGTCTCGAACCTTAAGGGCTGGGTATTGGGGATGACCGTCGTGACGAACTTCAACACCATCCCGCCTACCGGGATCTATTACCCCGGCATCAAGCTCTTCACCAACTTAGTCAGCCGGGGCGCCAAGCTTACATGCTACAACATGTGGGAAGGCCCGGAAGTCGGAATGGACGCCGAACTGCCCTTCGACATAAAAAAGAACGCCTGGTACTACAAGGACGAGGACGAGCCCGTCGTCAAATACATCCCGGGCAAAAGGAAGTTCAGCTACTCCTTCCCGCAGAAAGAGTATTCGGAGCTGGACTACTGCCTTATATTCAACGACACCATCTATCCCGTCAACGTAAGCGCCATAACGAGCAAGCTGACCTACAAGTCCACCATAGCGGAGGATTTTTCCGAGGGCTACGACATCATCGACGACGAGATGAACATGGGGCTCTACTCCATCCAGACCAACGGCTGGTTCATCGCCGATCCAGTAGATCTAATGACCGCCAACAACATCGTCTACAAAGGCGGGGAAACGCTGACCAACGGCTGCAAGGTGAAAGTGACCTTCAACGCCAAGAGCTGGGCCCTGAACTACAAGATCGCGGACCCGGCGGGACAGTGGGTCGTCCCGGGCAGCAACCGGGAGCTGGGCGTCAAGTGGCTGAAAATAGACGGCAGGGAAATAAAGGACGGCATGAGCGGGGAGAATTTCCTCTTCACCAACGACGTCCTTGTTCTGTACAACTGCCGCGGCAGCAAGATCGAATTCAAGGGCGGGCTTGACATCATGTGCCCCTACGGCTCAACCAACGTCTTCGACAGCCTTGAGCACTCGCTTTGGGGCAATTACGGCTTCTGCAATTTTTTGGGCTACGGGAGAGTGATCTTCCGCGGGCCCGAGACCGCGCTGAGGCTCAGGGACTGCGCCATGCTCTTGAACGAAGTGGAAAGCTTCAACGCGGACGATATGCCGGAAGTCATAGTGGACAACGAATACTACATCTCCGCGCCATTCGAGCTCTTGATAGACGGCAAGAACGCGCGTGTGCATAAGCAAGGCAAGGGCTGGAAATACAGGCACGGCTCCCTTTACCTCGACAATTTCCAGGGCACCAACATCTACTGCGACGGCTACCTCAAGGTCTTTTTGGAGTCCAATTCCCAAAACCGCGTGATAGGCGGCATCGACTCCGGCTACGGCAACATCCGCTTCTTCGGCAACACCAACGCGACTCTAACCGTCGGCGCCTTCGACCACTCTTTCGGCGATCTCTCCTTCTCCAACATAACGCTCACCGTCAAAAACGAATCCGGCAGCACGGACTTCTCGGTCTTCTCCGGGAACATCTACGCCTTTGACTCGAAAATAACGGTCGCGCCCGCGGAAGAACATTCCGCCATGCTCTACGTCGCCAGCGGCAGCGTAGTTTTGACCAACAGCGCGCTAATCGTCACCGCCAACGACGACCTTGCCGTGATGACGGACGGCAGCCTTCAGCTCGTGAACTCCACCCTCTCTTCCGACGGCACGCTGGAAATCAGCGCCGACGCCCGCCTCTTCGATTCGAGCGTCACGGTTGGAAGCGCGGGCGACTACTCTATGCACGTCTTCGGGAACGTTCTCTCGTCTAATTCCGCCCTGGATCTTAACGAAGCTCTCGCTTGCCAAAGCTTCCTTATGGAATCGGGCTCCCTCTCCGTCGTAGGCGACACGGCGCTGACGGCCTCCGAGAGCGTCGAGTTCAAGGGCGGCCGGGCAAAATTGGTCGGCGAAACGGAAGCCCTCTCCTGCCCGGAAGCGGTGACGCTCTCCGACGGGACGAAAGAAGACCTCGGCGGCTGCCGCCTCATCGAGATAGAAGACGGGCTAGTGAGGATAAAAGAATGAGCCGGGCGACCTTCCTTTCTTGGGCCGCCTCGCTGGCGGCCCTTTTGCTTTTCGGCTGCGCCTCGACAGAGGCGCCTCCGCCGGGCGTTACATTGCCCCAGGTCGCCATCGACGCTTATATGGAAAGCGAAGCCAAGGCGAGAGAGAGCAAGCGCCTCTCCGAATTAGAGCAGCGCAAGGTCGCGCCCGCCGAGCTCGAGCAAATGACCGAGCCCGAGCCGCCCCCTCCCACTCCGCCGCCTCAGCCAACAGCCAAAAAAGGTTCCGGCCCCGCGTCCATACCCATCATCATGTACCACCAGGTCCGGAACGACAAGTCCGGCGACATGATCATCTCGAAAGCGAAGCTCGAGGAAGAGCTCTCCTACCTTAAGCGGGAAGGCTACTACTCCATCTCGCCAAGCGAGTGGCTCGACTACTGCGACGGCAGAATAGGCCTTCCCCCAAAGTGCGTCATCCTTACCTTCGACGACGGCTGGAAATCGCAGTACCAAAACGCCGTTCCGCTTTTGGAAAAATACGGCTTCCGGGGCGTCTTCTACGTCTACCCCGACTTCGTGGGAGGAAGCGCCGCCATGAACTGGAAGCAGATCCAATCCCTCGCTAAAAGAGGCCACACCGTCGGCTGCCACTCCATGACGCACCCGAAACTAACTCCGGACAAGAACGAGAGCGACCGCAACTACAAAGCCCGCATAAAAGAAGAGATCGCGGACTCCAAAAAGGTCATAGAGGAAAAGACCGGCATACAAATCACCGACTTCTGTTTCCCTTACGGCTACTACAGCGAGGACTGCTTCAAGCTCCTCGATAAAGCCGGCTATGAGACCGCCACCACCGTCAACGCCGGGCAGAACTCCAAGGACGGCGATCCCTACCTCCTCTCCCGCTACCAGGTCAACCAAAGCACCTCGCTTTCCACCTTCGCCTCCTGGCTCACCGAGCCCTGCGCCGAGGCTTACCTTGAACGCCCGGGCGACGGCGCCCGGACCAAAAGGGGAGCGGAATGCCGCCTCACCCTCAGCAACGAAATGCTCCAGGCCTGGCGCCAGGGCGGGGAAATGACCATCCGCTGCAACCACGAGCATCCCCAGTTCCGCCAGGACGGCAACACGCTCATTTTCCAGGCTCCCAAGGACGACGCCCACGTCACCTGCGCCATAAAGATCAAAGCCCGGGACGGCAGGACCTACCGCCGCTCCTTCTTCTTCACGCAGGGAAACTAAGATGACCCCGGAACGCCTGGAAAAAATAAAAGCCGTCCTCGACAAAAGGACCGACTACTGCGTTCCCGTCCTGGACAACGTTTACGACCCCTATAATTTCGCGGCGGTCTTAAGAAGCTGCGAAGCCTTCGGCCTCCAGGAAGTCCACATCATCACCACCAGCGAAAAATTCGAGCTGGAAAGAAAGATCTCCAAAGGCTGCGAGCGCTGGCTCGACCTCAAGTTCTGGCACGAGCACAAGGAGTGCTTCGACTTTCTCCGATCTGAAGGCCGCCTCATCGTCGCCACCGCCCTCCCGAAAGACGGGGAAAAAGCCTTCCCCCTTCCCGAACTTCCCCTCGACAAGCCTCTGGCCATAATCTTCGGCAACGAGCACCGCGGCGTAGGGGAGGAATCCTTAGCTGAATGCGATTTAAAGGCCTTTCTCCCCATGTACGGGTTCGTAGAGAGCCTGAACATCTCGGCGGCCTTCGCGGCCTCGCTAGGGGCCCTCTTGCCCCGTTTGCGCAAAGAGCAGCCAAACTGCGCGCTTTCCGAGGCGAAAAAGACCGAGATCCTCTCCCGCTGGATCGCTGACGAGCCCAACCGCAACAAGCGCAAATAAGCAAACACCCCCCCGTAAATCTAAATCGTAAATCACCAAACACCCCCCATAAATCTAAATTGAAAATTGCTAAATGTTGCCCCGCCAACAACATGGCAATAAAAAAAGGCTCTCCTGTGAAGGAGAGCCTTTTTTAGAACTGAAAATCAAGATAATTTCGGTATTCTATGCCGCTTTTCCCGGGAGAAATATTCTTCCCGGCATATATAAGGGTTGGCTTGACAGCTTTGGGAAAAATGTCCATAAAGTGTGACAAGGAATTCTCCAATGACGGATTGTAAGTCATGGTCGATTTAATTTCAATTGGTTGAAAACCGTCATCGCAAAGGCGAAGCAGATCGACCTCCAAGCCATTCGTAGTCCTGAAGAAAAACAGACCGCCATCGTTATCAGAGTTTTTTTCATGACGCAAAACATCACCGACAACGAGGTTTTCAAAAAGATTGCCCCTAAGCGGATGGCTGCTGACTTGCTCAGAATTTTTGATACCCAAAAGGTAGGCAGCAAGTCCTGTTTCGGTAAAGTAGATCTTTGGGGTTTTAATAAGTCTTTTCCCGATATTGGCATAATATGGCTCTAAGCGAAAAACTATGAAAGACGCTTCCAAAATATTA
>JAGCDY010000001.1 GCA_017650925.1 bacterium | reverse complement strand
GGCGGGATCGTTGGGAGAGTCGTACCACTCGCTGTTGTTGGTCTGATCGTTGTGCATGGTTTGATTCGCGTTAAAGTGGGTGTAGAGACCGTCGAAGACCTGGATGTCCAGGTCGTTGACAAGCTCTTCCCTGGCGCCCGGAGTGCCGGGCTGATCCGTCCAGACCAGGGTCGCCTTGACGCGGCCCATGCTGTTCTTCTTAAAAGCGTAAGTCACCAGGTCGCCTCTGTTGCTGACCACGCCTTCAATATAGACCACGTTGTTGGTGAGGTCGAAGCTCTGCCCCAGGTCCACATGTCCGTAACCGTTGACGCTGTTGGGGAAATCGTCGGGGATCTCAATGTAGGGATCGGAGTACTGTCCTCTTCCCATTTTCCTGGCGCCGTGGATGAGGACCGCCTTCACCAGAGCCGAGGAGGGATTCGCGATGCCCTTTCCCTTGAGGAACTGGATGGTGTCGGCCGCGGCGCCCGCGGTCAAGGGCGTGGCCATGGAGGTGCCGAACATGGTGGTGTAAAGGCTCAGCCTGTCGGGGTACTTCTCGTTCGTCGTGTCGTAGCCAGATTCGGTGGAAATGATGTAGGTGCCGGGCGCCACAATTTCCGGCTTGAAGCGGCCGTCCTTGCAGGGGCCGCGACTGGAGAACATGGCCATGCCCTGCTGGACGCCGTTCGCCGGCTGGCAGACCTGGTCGTCCTTGAAAGGCTTGTCCTTGGCGCCGAAGGCGGTGCCGTAGGTGTAATTGATATCGGGACGGTAGGTCTCCGCGGCGCCCACGGTCAGCACGTTCTTGGCGGAACACTGGGGGCTGATGGTGCAGTTGTTGTCATACGCGATGCTCTCGTTGCTGTTGCCGGCGGCGAAAAGCACCAGCATGTCCGGCTTGTCGCAGCAGACCGTGTCCAAAAATTCCGTGTATTCCGTGTATTCCCCGTGAAACTCTTCCCTGGAATCGCCCCAACTGTTATTCACGACTCTGGCGCCGGCGTCGTAAGCGTCCTGGAAATCTTTTTCCGACACATTGACCACCGAGCCGTACCTGTCCGAGCCGATGGCGATGACGTAAAGGCTGGCGTCCGGGGCGATGCCTTTGTAACTTCCGCTCTTGGCGGTGGCGGAGCCGCAGACGTGAGTGCCGTGACCGTGGTAGTCCGCCCAGTCTTCACGGTATAAGCTGTTGTTCTCGCCGATCTTTCCCTGAATGCTCTTCCCGCTGAAGTCGGGGTGAAGCTTGGTTATGTCTCCGCTGGAATTGCCTCTGTCGAAGCCAGTGTCGGCCACAGCCACCGTCACGCCTTTTCCGGTGTAGCCTTCGGCCTGCATGGGAGCAACGTTCATCAGACCGGTGCCTTTGGCCACGTCGTTGAAGACCTGGCATTTTGGCTTGGGCCCAACTCTCAGGACGTCGCTTCTCTTGGCCAGGCTGCCAACCAGTCCGCTCGGGACTTTCGCTTCCAAAACGGGAGGATTCTGGGAGATCGTCACGATCTCATTGGCGCCGTTGTCGCTGAGATATTGCTTCACGCTCTCAAGGTTTTCCTTGCAAGCCAGGCGCAGAGAGATCTCCGTGTCTTTATCCTCCAAAGAGGAGACTGTGTTCCTAAAGAAGGCGGAAGTTTTGTAGACGGGAAGGTATTCCGAAGAATAGAGTATCTTGAAGCTCTTCTCCACGTTTTTCAAAGCCTCTTTGGTGCCAAGCATGATGTAGGCGGTGGGCGGAAGGAAACCAACTATCTTCAGCCCCATTTCGCTGATCGCTTCGCGTTCCTTAGCGCTGAAATTCTTTTCGGGCTGGACGATGAACTGGTATTCCCCAGCGGAAGTGGGGGCGCACTGCGTCTCGGAGATGCTGTTGACGCTGGCAGCGGAGGGATCGATCTCGAATTCCCTGAGTTTGATGAGGCCGGGATCGGCCAAAGCCGACAGGGCGGCCGTGGCAAGGAGGATGAGGAAGATTTTTTTCATAGTTTTATTTGGTTTTTCTGCCGAGAAGCAGGGTTATTAAAAGCGCAAGAAACGCGAAACTTGGTTCGGGGACAACTTCCTCCATGCCGGAAACGACCAGGGCGAAGACCTGGGGTCCGCGCATGATGTTGGCGGCCTTGATGGTCACTTCTATGCAGTCGCTGGCCGGGAAATAGTCAGCGTGGAATTTCTCGATGACGTTGACGTTGTCCGTTCCGGATCTCAGGGAGTTCGGGAGATAAGTCTTCACGCCGTCCGATACGGTGAGGTCAAGGTCGTTCACGAGCGAGATGGCGGCTCCCACGCTTCCAGCTATGTCGTTCCAAGCCATGGTAATGTTGACGGCGTTGGTGGAAGATCTCGCGAAAGTGTAGGTGACCTCGTCGCCTGTGTTTTTCAAGCTATCTTCGAAAATGAAAAGCTCGCCCACGGAAGGAGTGAGGCTCTCCTTGAGGTTGACGTGCCCGAAACCGTTCACGCAGTTCGGGTATTTCAGCGGGATCTCGCTCTTGTTCCTGTACTGGCCGTAGCCCATAGAGCGCGTGCCGTTGATAAGTACGGCCTTCATCAGGGCCGAGGAGGGAGGATCGAAGCCCTGCTCTCTTAGGAACTGGCAGATGTCGGCGCAGGTACCGGCCGTAAGCGGCGTGCTCATAGAGGTGCCGGACATGGCGGTGTAATAACTCAATCTGGTGCCGTGGTTGAAGGAGTCGTAAAGCGATTCCGTGGACCAGACCATGGTGCCAGGGGCGCAGACGTCCGGCTTGGCACGGCCGTCCTGAGCGGGGCCTCGGCTGGAATACATCATCATGCCCTGCTGTTCACCATAGGCGGGATAAGCGATCTTGTCGCCGTAGAAAACGCTGGTGGTAGGCATGCCGGGATTCTGCTCGTCGTAAGTGGTCAAAACGTCCGGACGGTAGTTCTCGGAGGCGCCCACCGTGATGACGTTCTTGGAAGTGCCGGCGGAACTGATAGTGGAATTGTCCTCCGTCACGATGCTGGTGTTCCTGTTGCCGGAGGAGAAAAGCGCCAGAAAGTCGCTGTATTTGTGGAAAATGCGGTCCCAGGTCTGAGCGCCGGAGTTGTAGGTTCCGTTGTTGCCGTCGCCGTAGGAATTGCTCATGATGCGGGCGCCAGCCTGATAGGCGGCCTTGATGTCGGTCTCGCCGGGTGCGGCGATGCCGCTGCCTTCCCCGCCGCAGCAGATGAAGTAAACGTCAGCGTCCGGAGCCATGCCGGCAAAGCGGCCTTCCATCTGCGCGCCGGTCCCCAGGACAGAGCCGGCCACGTGGGTGCCGTGCCCGTTTAGGTCGCTCCAGTCAGTCCTGGAAGTGTTGTAGCTGCAGACAACGCCGGTTATGTTCTTGCCCTGGAAATCGGGATGAATGGTCTTGGGGTCGCCGCTGTCGAAGCCGGAGTCCGCGATGCAGACGATTACGCCTTTGCCCGTGTAGCCGGTCTCGTTAGCCGCCGCGACATTCATGAGATTCTCAGTCCTGGCGACGTCGTTGTCGAGGGTGTATTCCGGCTCCTCCTCCACGTTGACGACAGAGCTCAAAGCTGTAAGCTTCGCTATGAGGCCTTCCGTGATGGTCGCCCGGGCCAAAGCGCCAGTCTCGCTTATCAGTTCGCAATCAGTCACGCCGTTCTCCGCGAGGAAAGCTTTCACTTCCTCAAAAGCGGAAGCGGAGGACAAAATGATGAGCGCGGAAAAGGGCGCGGCCTTGGCCGACATAGTCTTCATGGACGAGCTGGAGGTCTTGTATTCCGGGAGATACTCGCCGGCATACAGAAGATCGAAGTTTTCCTTCAGATCCTCGAGCTGCTCTTTGGTCGCCAGGACATGGTAAGCGTTGGGCGGGAAAAAGCCCGTGAATTCCACACCCATACTCTCGATGAGTTCCGTATCGTCCACGTCGAAGTTCAGGGCGGGCTGGATTATGAACTGGAATTTTCCGGAGGCCGTGGGGGCGCAGGCCGGTTCGGCAACGCTTTGGACGGACACCGCGCTAGGATCGATCACGGTTTCCCTAAGGCGGATGAGCCCGGGATCGGCAAGCACGCCAAGAGAGGCGGCAAGGAGTGTGAGAAGGATGATTTTTTTCATGTTATTTTATTTTTTTGTTTTTAAAAGAGCTAAGAATGCGAAAGCGAAAAGGAAGAGACTTGGTTCGGGAACGACCGAGGAATCCATGCCGGAGACAGCGAGCGAAAAGGTCTGCGGGCCCTGCATTACGTTGTAGCCTCTCACGGTTATCTCTATGTTGTTGCCGGCGGGAAAAGCGTTTGACCTGAAGCGTTCCACGTTGTTTATGGAGTCGCAGTGTTCGCTTGATCCGTCGCAGTAGTATTCGTCTTCCCCGTCGGAAACGATAATGTCGAGGTCGTTTATAAGCGCCAGTTCGGCGCCGACGGTCCCGGGATAGTCGTTCCAGACAAGCGTGGCGGACACGGGGCCGGAAACTGATTTGGTGAAGACGTAGGTCTTTTCGCAATCGGTGTCGTCTATGACGTCGTCGTAAAGGAAAAGCCTGCCGTTTTCCGGCCTGAAGCTCTCGGCAAGATCGATGTGACCGAAACCGTTGACGCAGTTGGGATCTTCGTCCGGGATCTCCGTGTAGTTGTCGTACTGCCCGGTCCCCATGTTCCTGGCGCCGTTAATTAGGAGCGCCTTGACAAGCGAGGAAGAGGGATAAGTGAAACCCTGTTCCTTCAGGAACTGCATGGCGTCCGCCGCGGCTCCCGTCGTCAGGGGCGTCGCCATGGAGGTGCCTTCCATTACGGTGTAGTAGCTGCTCCTGGTCCCGTTGTTTTTACTGTCCCAAAGAGATTCCGTCGAGATTATCTGGGTCCCGGGAGCGACAATGTCCGGTTTGAATCTTCCGTCCCTGGCGGGACCGCGGGATGAGAAATAAGCCATGCCCTGCTGGGTGCCGTTCTGCGGGGAAGCCGTGAGGTCCGTGTTGAAAGGCGCCGCCACGTTGGAATAAAGGCTGCCGTAGGTGTAGGGTCTGTCGGGGCGGTACGATTCCGCGGCGCCCACCGTGAGGACGTTTTTGGCGGCGGCCTGGGTGCTCAGGGTGCAGTTGTTTTCCGTATCTATCTTTTTGTTGCTGTTGCCGGCCGCGAAAAGGATCAGGAAATCTGGGTTGTTATAAGTGGCAACGTCGTAGTAAAGAGACGAAGTAGTGTATTTCCCGGCGATGTCGGTGCTGTACGCTCCCCAGCTGTTGTTCATGACGCGGGCGCCGCTGTCGTAGGCGCCGCCCATATCCGCCATTTCGGGAGGATAGACGCTGGAAGAGTTGCCTCCGATGCAGATGAAGTAAAGAGACGCCTCCGGAGCGGTCCCGGCGTAAGTTCCGTTTTCATGAGCGCCGGTCCCCACCGCGGAGCCGGAGACATGGGTGCCGTGCCCGTTGAGATCGCGCCAATCGGTCCTCTCGGTGTTTTTGGAAGCGACGACGCCTATCACGTTCTTGTCTTGGAAGTCCGGATGAATGTCACTTGGATCTCCGCTGTCAAGACCGGTGTCCGCGACGCAGACCATGATCCCTTTTCCGGTGTAGCCCAGGGTGTTCATCGCGTCGACGTTCATGACCGCTTCGCTCCTTGCGGCGTTGTTCATGATTTTGGCCTCAACCTCCTCCTCCACGCTGAAAACGTCGGAACGGAGGATGAGCTTGTCCACAAGCTCGACGCCGCAGACCGTCCTTACGATGGGTGGACGCTCGCAGATCAGAGAAACATCCTTGGCGCCTTCTTCCTTGAGGAAGGCCAGGAAATCCGCCGCGCAGTCCGGGCTTGTCAAAATAATGTTCAGCTTGACTCCGCTCCCCGCGTTGAAAAATCTGCCAGTGGGAACGCCGTTCTTGTATTCCGGAAGATATTCGCTGACGTAAAGCAAAGTATGCTTCTCTTCCAGCCTTTTCAGGTTTTCCGGCGTGGCGAGGACTATGTAGGCGTTGGGAGGAACAAAGCCGATGAAGGAAACGCCCGCTTCTTCCAGCGCGGCGCGCTCCTTGTTCGTGAAATTCTTTTCGGGCTGTATGAGGTATTGATAGCAGCCGTTCCGGTCGGGGGAGCAGAGCTTTTCTCCCTTCGCCATAATGGAAGGGGCAGAGGGATCAAGGGAAACATCCCTTAACCTAATGAGGCCGGGATCGGCCGCGGAAACGAGCGTTCCCAAAAGCAGCGTTATAAGGATCGATTTTTTCATGATCATTCCTCCATAAGCTCGGCGTTGAGGTTTTGCAAGAGGACTCCCTCGTTTTTATGCAGTCTCAGGAAGGCGAAGGGTTCTGGGCTGACCTTCAAGGCCTTTTTCGGACTGATGTTGAACTCCAGCGGTTCGAGGGAGAAATTTATGACGGCGTAGTCCAAATAATCGCCCAAAGCAATCTCGAATACGAGGGCGTCTTTATCAAGTTCGAGCCTGACTATGCTCTTTACTTTCGGGTTCGAGGAATAAACTTCATGCAGCGCCGCGTAGCGCGTCTCTTTGACGTTGCTCCTGCGGGCGATCACGTCGTTGCCGTCGGTCGTGCGGTAGTGCGTTATCTCGCCGGTCCTGGCAAGGTCGCCGCCGTCCCTGGCGGTCAGAAGCCTGGTGTCGCTCTGCCCAAGCATGATCGTCCTAAGGCCGTTGCCGAAGTCGCATCCCCACTGGGCCGGCGCCAGCTGCGAAGTGACGTCTTCGAGAGTCCGGTAGGCCGGCTCCTGATAGGCCGCGCCGAGGAAGCTCTTGGCGATGTCTTTGATCTCATAGCTGTTTTCCGGAGCGGTGGCTCCGGTGAGGACGGGAGTTTTCCCACTCTCGGAATGCATGACCCATTCGGCCGTGAAGGGAGCGTCGGATTTCAGCGTGAAAATGTCGAGCAGATATTCGTCCGTCATGAAGAAAGTGCGCCGGTAATTTTTCATTCCGGGATAAGCTCCGCTGCCGTCCAGATCGAGGAAGGTTATCCCCTGCTTGTTAGAAGAACGCAGAATTTTGGCGGAGGCCGGCTGCTGCTTCTTGTGGTCTATGACGACCGTGGAGGAGGAGACGGTGTGGGTAAGATAGTCGCGGCCTATGAGCGAGCGTCCGTCCTGCTGTTCCCTTTTGCCCATCTGCGTCTTGGAGCATCCGGAAAAAGCGAAACTCAACAGATCGCCGAAGCGTCCCCCGCTCGTCCTTATGACTCTCAGGTACCGCGAACCGTCGCCGGACTGCACCCTGGAGCGGGCCACGAGCCAGCCGGAGCCGAAGGGGCTTACCAGAAGCGGAAGCCTCGGGGAACGGCCGGCCAGACGGGCTTTGGCGTAGTAGAAGATCGCGTCCAGCGGCGAATCCATGGCGGCAAGCCTCATGTCCCTTACGGCAAGGTTATAGCGCAGCGCCACGATGAACGTGACGGCGGGAGAAAAAGGCGCGTCCCCTTCCCAGCCGCGGCCGGGCAGAACGTCGGCGGTGTCCATGAGAAGCGAGAGCGCGATCGCCCAGCGTTTGATAGCGTCTGATCTGTAAAGGTCGCCTGTACCTCCCACGAAAGTTTCGCCGGCATAGCAGACGTTTTCGAGAAGACTCATGGAAACGCCGATTTCCACGGCGGTGAGCATGCTGTCCTTGTTCAAGCTGGCAAGGATCTCCCCTATCTCTCCCGGCGCGCCGGGAGCCTGGCGCCCCACGGCCGAGGCCGCCAGCGCCTTGAAGCATGATGAGAACCAGCCGGCCGTTTTTTCGTCCAGGTCGAATTCCCTTTCCTGCGCTCTCGCGATGAGCCAGGAATCAGCCTCCGGCTTTTCCTCAGGCCTCATGGAGTTCCTCAGGGCGGCGTGCGCTTTGCAAAGCGTTGCGAAGCTTCTTCTTTGCGCCATCGGCCTGGGGTAATTCAGCCTGACTTCGCGGTAAAGGCTCAGGGCGTCCTGGATAAGATAGACGTCTTTTTTTCTGAGGCCCAAAAGCGTCTTGGCCCAGATGCGCTCGATCTTTTCCTCAGTGCCTTTCACGGGATCGAACTTGCCTTTAGCGGTGGCAAGGCCGCCTTTGGCTATCTCCTCAGTCTTATTCCAGAGCACATTGCTCTCGACTTTTTTTAGAGCCGCGGAAAGTTCGGAAGTATTTTGGATCTTGTATTCGTCGCAAACAGGCCAGATCGACGCCCCGGCGGGGAGCGTCAAAAAGGCAAGTAAAAGAGTTAACAGAAGTTTGCGAAGCATCAGAGATATCCGAGATCTTTCAGTCGTTCCTGGAGTTTTTCCTCATTCTCTCCGGTATTCTTTTCCATCTGCCCGTAGGGCGCCTCCTCGTAGCGCCTGACGGGGACTTCTTCCTTCAGGGCATCCTGCAGCACCTTCCCGTCGAGATCATTGGAAAGAGGAATTCCCATTAGGGCGAGGATAGTAGGCGTGACGTCCATAATGGAAGCGTCAAGCGTTTCGCCTTCCTTCACGCCTTTGCCCTGCAGCATGTAGACGCCGTACTGGCGGTGGTCGCCGGACCTGGGCTGGCCGTGCTGGGTGCTTGGCATGACAGTCTTTTCCCCGAACCCCTGGTTGAAAGAGTAGCCCGGGGCCGGTTCGAGATAAAGGTCGGAGGCGTTCCCGACGTATTCCCCTTTGAAGATCTCGCGCGCCTTGAATACTTTGGCTATGATCTTTTCGCCATTCTCGTCCCTGAGATCCAACAGGTCAGCGGCGAGTTTTTCGATAAGTTCGGAATAATCTTTCTCGTCCACGGTCCCCATAGCGTCCCTGCCCTTCAGGTTCAGCCTCACGGAGCGGGCCGACATGGAGGAGAAATAAGCTTTCGTCTTTTGCCAGTCGATCGCGGAAAGAGCCGTGGATGAGCGGACGGTCTCCGCTCCGCCTCCGCCGATCTGGGAGCGCTTCTCGAGCTGCGCCCTGCGGTGTTTGAGATAGATGTTCCAAAGGCCGATCCTGTCAAGCGCCGAGGCGACGACAAGTTTCCATTTCGCCACCTTCCCTACGCTGACTTCGTCCATGCCTTCCTTTACGGAAAGATAGCCCTTGTCCCTTAGGTAATTGTTGACGTAGATATCTTTCTTTACCTCTCCGAAACCGTGGTCGGAAATAGCCATGACGACGGAGTTCTCGGGAAGCGTGTCCAAAAACTTGCCGAGCAGTCCGTCGAGGAAAACGAAATGGTTTTTGAAAAGTTCGGCGTAAGGCCCTTTCTTTTCCGTCATGTTTTCCTTCCAGAAGAAGTGGAAGAGCCTGTCCATCTCGACGAAACAGAACATGGCGAAATGAGGTTTCAGTTCGGCATAAAACTCGCAAAAGACTTCGAACTGTTCCTGGCAGTGGGCGTTCACGCCCTTGACGAAAGACTCGAAATCGCCTTCGTGCAGGAAGCGTGAGGGCATGTCGACTTTGAAAGCGGGATGCGCCTTGAGGATCCTTTTTTTCAGTTCGGGAGGATAGGTGTATTCGCAGTCCCACTCCGGAGTGCCGAAACCGGTAACGAGATAGCCGTTGACTTTTTCGGGAGGATAAGTGTGCGGGACGTTCATCACCAGAACTCTTCCGCCCTCGCTGGAAACGTAGTTCCAGACGGCGCGGCAGCGCCTGTCTATCCTGCTGGTGAGATGCGTGTCGTAATCCTTTCCGCTGTAGGAGAAGAAGTCGAAGATATTATGCTTCCCCGGATTGCGGCCCGTAACTGAGGAAGTCCAGCCGGGCGGTGTCAAGGGAGGCGTAGTGCTGTCCAAAGGACCGTGGACGCCATTGTACAGTCTGGAAAAGTTAGGCAGAAAGCCTTCCTTTATGAGCGGTTCCAGAACCGACCAGTCGGCGCCGTCAAGCCCCAAAATAAAAGTTCTTACATCATTCATAATTAACTTATTTTATCAAAAAGCCGCGATCGTTTTTTCAAGGTTAGAGCGGGCCAAGAAAAAGCGCTTTTCCACTTTCTCCCACTTTTTTAATCAATCGGCAGTTAACCACAAGTTATCCACAAGCTGAAGTGATCTTTTTGGCCAGGATCGCCATTTTCAAGCCCCCTTTCCGCCACTTTTATCCCACAAGTTAACTATTTAATTTTAAGTGTGTTATAAATAAACATTCGCCGTTTCGAGCCCTCCTCCAGGGAGGGGGCTTGACTTTGTGGGCTAAAGTGGGATATAATATTGGTCGAAAAAATTACGGAGTGTGTTTTTTAACAGATTGTGTGTGTGTTGAACATTTCCAAAATCAATTAACCAATGGCTAAAGAAAGGTACATAGGAACAGCCTCTCTGAAGGTGGACGCGAAAGGGCGCATAGCCGTTCCGGCATTCTGCCGCGTGAACGACGCTAAGGTCTTCTTCGTTACCTATGGAAGGAAAAGATTCCTGCGCCTCTACGACTGGGAGGATTTCTCCAAGAGCGTGGACATGCTGGAAGGGCTTGATCCTTTCGACGCCAGGACCGAGGAAATGAAGCGCGCTCTTCTGGGCGGCAACAAACTCGAGATGGATTCCCACGGTCGCCTGACGATCCCCAAGAATCTCAGGGACTGGGCGGGACTCACAGGAGAAGTTGTCGTCACGGGGGTCTCCTCCTATATGGAGATCTGGGCAAGCGAGGCTTACGCGGCGGAATTTGCCGCCAACATCGCCGATCTCGGAAAGAACATGCAGGAAATCGCGGAAAGCAGAAAAGAACCGAGGTAAGAAGCTATGGAACACATCCCCGTCATGCTTTCGGAAGTTTGCGCGAATATGCGGCTTGAAAGCGGCAAGCGATGCCTTGACATGACGGTAGGCCTGGCGGGTCACGCCACCAAGATAATGAGTTCCATCTCTCCTAACGGTTTTCTTCTGGGATTGGATCGCGACAGCGAGACACTGCCAATTGCTTACGAGAAACTGAAAGCTTGCGGCGGCGATTTTTTGCTCAAGCATTCCGACTACGCTCAGGTCGCCGAAGTTTGCGCCGAAATGGGCCTCGCCGGTTTTGACGCGATACTCTGCGACTGCGGCATATCCTCCGCGCAGCTTGACGATCCCGAACGCGGTTTCGGATTCGGAAACGACGCGCCCCTGGACATGCGCATGGACCGCAACGATCCCTTGAGCGCGGCAGATCTTTTGAACACTCTTCCGGAAAGCGAGCTGGCGGATATTTTCTTCCGTTACGGAGACGAGAGGTTTTCCAGGCCCATCGCGAGAGCTGTCGTGGCAAGAAGGCAGAAGCAAGTCTTCACCCTTTCCAACGACCTGGCGGCGCTGGTCTCGGGGATCTACTACCGCAAGGGATTCCGCCATTCCAGAGTCCATCCGGCCACAAAAGTCTTCCAGGCCCTGAGGATCGCCGTCAACCATGAGGCGGAATCCCTCGAGAAAGGTCTGAGAGGCGCGGTTAGCCTTCTGGCTCCGAAGGGGCGCTTGGTCGTAATAAGCTTCCATTCCGGGGAGGACAGAATAGTTAAAAATCTTTTCAAAGAGTTTAAAGGCGGCGCCTTGGGGACGATCATTACGAAAAAACCCCTGAAGCCGACCGAAGAGGAGATCGCCTCAAACCCCAGGTCCAGGAGCGCCCTTTTGAGAGTCTTTGAAAAATCAGATACAGGAGAAGAGAATGTCCAAGGTCATCTATAACAAGAAAAAGGCGGTGCGCGAGAAAAGCGGCGTCGGAGTGAAGCTCTGCGCCGTCTGCTTCGCGCTTTCGGTCGTGGCAGTCACCTACTACGTCGGCCACGTCAACCTGGCCAAGCAAACCACGGACACCGGCCTGAGGATAGCCAGGCTCGACCGCGACATAAACGAACTGCTACGCCAGAGAGACCAGACGCGCTCGGAACTCGAACAGGTCAGATCCGTCAAGTATATAGAGCAGAAGCTGGCTGAGAACAAGATACACCTGCGCAAGACCAGAAAAGACCATACCGTCATACTTTCCAAACCGTTGGCCATAGACAAGGAATACGAAGAGGAGTCCAAACTGGCCGGAAAACCGCTGGAAGGAAACGCCGCGCTGCGCTGAGGAACACATATGAAAAAAGGCATGCTTAAAATAAACTTCGTCCTGGGCGCCGTCGCCCTCTTCCTGATACTCCTTCTTGGCCGGGTATATTTTCTGCAATGCACGGATCAGAAAGAATACAACGAAAGGAAGCAGAACCAGCTCCGCTCCACTGTCAAAGTCGAAGCCAAGCGCGGCCAGATCTGCGACCGCCGCGGTTCCATACTCGCGCTGTCGACCACTTCGCCCATGCTCTGGTGCGATCCCAAGATCATAACGGAAAAAGAGCAGGAAGCCCGCCTCATCTCCGAAGTGTCCGAAATAGGCTTCGAAGACGTCATGAAGAAAATGGCGCCCACCAACCTCCGCTATTCCGTCATAGCCAGAGGGCTGATGGACACCGAGAGCCACAAGATCAGGGCCCTCATTTCCCAGAAAAAACTTCCCGGCGTCTACGTTAAATATGAAGAAAAGCGCGTCTATCCCAAGCACGATCTTTTCGGCGTGCAGATAGGCTTCTGCGACAATGACGGCAAGGGCGCCTTCGGCGTGGAGAAAGGCGCGGAATATTATCTTTCCGGCATCGACGGCTGGAATACGGTCTGGCGCGACAACAGGCGCCGCAGCTTCTTCACCATGAAGAACGTCGACATGATCTTCGACCCGATGGACGGACAGAACATCTACCTGACCATAGACGAGAAGCTTCAGCAGATCTGCCAGGAAGAGCTTTTGAAAGCGGCTGAGGAGTTCACGCCCCAGAGAGCCGGCATCATTCTTCTGGATCCGAAGTCGGGAGAGATACTCGCCATGGCAAGCTGGCCATTCTTCGATCCAAACGAGAGGAGCGAATACAAAGAGGGCGTCTTCAACAACCTTCTTTTGAGCGACCCCTTCGAGCCGGGCTCCATCATGAAACCGGTCTCAGGTTCGCTCTCCCTGAACGAGGGGATCGTCAACCTCGCCTCCCCCGTCGACTGCGAGAACGGCAGCTGGGTCATCACCAAGCACCGCACGCTCCACGACGACCACAAGCTTGGCACCGTGTCTTTCAAGGAAGTCATAAAATACTCGAGCAACATCGGCGTCGCGAAAGTGTCCGAGATGCTCGGCCCGGAAAAACTTTACGAAGGCTTGAGATCGTTCGGCTTCGGCAGCAAGAGCAACCTTAAGGTCCTGGAAGGCGAATCCAGCGGACGCTTGCAGAACTATAAGAAGTGGAGCGGGACCTCCATCCATTCCATCCCTATGGGACAGGAGATCTCCGTCACCGCCCTGCAGATGGCCTGCGCTTACGCCACCATCGCCAACAGGGGCACCCGCATGCGCCCGAACATAGTGAAGCGCATCACCATGCCCGACGGCTCCGTTTCCCCGGAAGCCAGGGAGTTCAATTATTTCGAACCCACGGCGGCAGAGAAGAACGTCATCTCCGAAAAGGCCGCGCTGGACATGACCGACGCCATGGTCTCCGTGACCGACGACGACGGCACAGGACGCCTGGTCAAGATACCCGGCTACAAAGTGGCCGGCAAGACCGGCACCGGTCAGAAATGGGACGCCGAACTCAAGCAGTATTCCAAAAAGAACTACGTGGCGTCCTTCGCCGGCTTCGTGCCGGCTTACGATCCGAAGCTCGTCTGCATCGTGGTGGTCGACTCCCCGAGGGGAAAAATCTACGGCGGCACCGTGGCGGCGCCTATCTTCAGGGAAGTCTGCAAGTCCGCCCTGGAATATCTGCAGGTCCCGGCCGATTACGAAACTGAAATCGAGGAAGAAAGCAATAATAGCGAGGCGAATTATGCTGTTGAATGAACTTTTACTGAACATTCCCCACGAGATCATCAAAGGGAGCGACAAGATCGAAGTATCCGGCATTTCCCTTAACAGCCGCCAGATCAAGCCAGGTTTCGTTTTCGTCGCCAAAAAGGGCGCCGTGGCCGACGGCTCCTTTTACATCGACGACGCAGCTGAACGAGGCGCCGCGGCGGTCTTCGTTATGGAAGCCCCGAAGCTCATACCGGAAAACTTGACCGTCGTCAAAGTCTCCCAGGACGAAGACACCCTTTCCCTTCTGGCCCACCGCTTCTACGGCCAGCCGAAATGCAAGCTTATCGGCGTCACAGGCACCAACGGCAAGACGACCTCGGCTTACGTCATACGAAATTTCCTCTCCACCGCCGGACTGACCGTAGGATTGATCGGAACGATCTCCTACGAGATCAAGGACCGCAAGAAACCGGCCTCGCGCACGACGCCCGACGTCTTCGAGCTGTACGCGCTTCTTTCCCTCATGGACAAGGAAGGCGCCGACGCCGTCGTCATGGAAGTCTCCAGCCACGCCGCGGTGCAGAAACGCATCGGGAACCTGCTCTTCGACTACCTCATTTTCACGAACCTCACTCAGGATCACTTGGACTACCACCACTCCATGGAGGAATACTACGGGGCGAAGCGCCGCTTCTTCGACCATGCCAGGGAAGATTCCGTAAGCCTTGTCATGATAGACGACGAATGGGGCGAAAGGCTCGCCAGGGAACTTAGGGAAGTCGGCCAGAAGGTCGTGACCATGACGACCGCCGACAAAGAGGCGGACGCCAAGGCGGAAAACATCCTTGTCAAGCGCGACGGATCGGAATTCACCCTTAAGGAGAAAGGGCTTCCCGAAAAGGAAGTGAAGATCAATTACCTCGGCCGCCACAACGTGGCCAACGTCATGGGCGCCCTGATCCTCGCCTCATGTTTCGGCATCCCCGAAGAGAAGATCCTCTCCTTGTGCCCCAACCTTCCCCCGGTGCCCGGCAGGCTTGAATTCATGCCGAACAAGCTCGGCGTCGTCATCGTCATCGACTACGCCCACACCGACGACGCCATGCGCAACGTCATGCGCTGCCTCCGTGAGATAACGGTCAACAAACTCTGGATCGTCTTCGGCTGCGGCGGCGACCGCGACAAGACGAAGCGTCCGAAAATGGGCAGGGCCGCCGAGGAGATGGCCGACAAGGTCGTAATCACCACCGACAATCCCAGGACCGAAGATCCTGAGGCGATAGTCAAAGACATAGTTGACGGCATGAAGCAAAAGAAGCACGTCGTCATATTGGATCGCAAGGAAGCCATCGAGCATGCCATCAAGGGAGCCAAGGAAGGCGACGTCGTTTTGATCGCCGGCAAAGGCCACGAGACCTACCAGGAGATCAACCGCGTCTTCTATGACTGCGACGAGCGCATGATAACCAAAGAGATAATCTCGAAGATCGAAAATGCTTAAGTACACTCACGAAGACATCAAGGCCGCCTTGGGCGGCGCCTTCTCGTTCTCGGGAAGCGCTCCGAAAGATCCCATGGGAGTCACGACCGACACCAGGAAGCTTAATGAAGGCGACCTTTTCGTTGGCATCAGGGGCGGAGACACCCCCGAAGTGGCCGTCAAGGCCGCCGACGCCAAAGCCGCCGCCTGCATATTAAGCTGCGACGCGCCTTCAGGCGTCCCCTGCTACCGCGTGGTCGACACCATAAAGGCTCTGCAGGATCTGGCCGCCTACCAGAGGGCGAGACTGCAGATACCCATGATCGGCGTCACCGGTTCCTGCGGCAAGACCACCACCAAGAACATGCTCGGCTCCATCCTTGGAACGCTTGGCGAAACGCTTGTGACGGAAGGAAACCTCAACAACGAGATAGGTCTTCCCCTGACGCTTCTGAGGCTCGGGAAAGAGCACCGCACGGCGGTCGTAGAAATGGGAATGAACCACAAGGGCGAGATCCTGGCCCTGAGCCGCCTGGCCCGACCCGACGCGGCGGTCATAACAAACATAGGAAGCGCCCACATAGAGTTTTTGGGAAGCCGCGAGAACATCGCCCTGGCGAAAGCCGAGATCTTCCGCGGGCTTCCGCCCTGCGGAAAAGTCGCCCTTCCCATTGAGAGCGACTTCTTCGCGAAGCTTTCCGAAATGGCCGGGATGCTCGGCCTTTCCGTCATCAGTTTCGGCAAAGGCGGAGATTTCGAATTCAGATCCGAGGGCAAGAACGAAGCCGGGCTCAAAGGGACCCTCTTTACGCCCATGGGAAAAATTGAACTGAACGTTCCCGTGATAGGCGCCTACAACGCCAGCAACATCGCGGGAGCCGCCGCCGGCGCCTGCGCGCTGACGGAAGAGATCGGTCTCGAGAACCTAAGCGTTGGCTTGCAGAACGTCAGGGGCGAAAAGCTCAGGAACGAACTGCACGAATACAAGGGCGCGTGCGTCATACTTGACTGCTACAACGCCAACCCCGATTCGCTTTCGGCTTCGCTCAACATGCTGAAAGATTTGAAGGCGAAAGGCCGGAAAGCCGCCTTCCTCGGCGACATGCTGGAAATTGGGGACAAGGCCAAAAGCGCCCACTTCGAGATTGGCAAAGAGGCCGCCCAGTTCCTTGACGCGCTCTTCATCATCGGAGAAAACGCCTCATACTATCTGGCCGGCGCTAAGGAAGCCAACAGCGAGTGCGAAGTCATAGTCTGCTCCGAGAGCGACGCGGCCGAAAGCGTAAGGAACTATCTTAAAGAGGGCGACACGATCCTCTTCAAAGGTTCTAGAGCCAACAAACTGGAAAACTATTTTTACGAAATAGAAAAAAAGAATGATTAACAAAAACAATATAAAAAGCAGGAACGGAATGTGTGCGGTGATTGGCGAACTGCTTCTCCCTTCCCCATACACGAACACACACACCAAAAAGAGCGGCGCCTCTACATCCGCATTCCGGTTGCGGCCGGGGGATGATTTTTCATCTTCCGACCGCAACGTCCTGTCAAAAACAAGGGTCAGAGGATAATATGTTCTACTACGTTTTCTTCGGATGGCTGAGCGAAAGCGTTCCCGCTTTCTACGTCTTCAAGTATATCTCGGTAAGATCCGCCATGGCGGCGGTGACGGCCCTCGTTATCAGCCTTATTCTGGCGCCTTCCCTTATCCGCTGGCTCTACATGATGAAGATCGGTCAGGAGATCAGGCGCGACGAATGTCCCCCTCTGCATCTTCTGCACAAGAACAAACAGGGCGTTCCCACCATGGGCGGCATCCTGATCCTTTTGGCCGTCACGGTCTCGACGCTCCTCTGGGCGCAGTTCTCCCTGTATACGATGCTCGCCCTGGGCGTTTTCGTGTCCCTGGGACTTTTGGGCTTCGCGGATGACTATACCAAGGTCAAGCAGAAAAACGCCGCCGGCATCTCCGGCAAGACGAAGCTCGTCGTGCAGTCGCTGGTCGCTCTGGCGGCCGCGCTAATCCTGATCTTCTACGGCAAGGAGAGCTTCCCCTTCTACGTTCCCTTCCTTAAGAACCCCGTCATCGAGAATCTCGGCTACTACTACATCATACTCGCCATGCTGGTCATAGTCGGCACTTCCAACGCCGTGAACCTGACGGACGGCCTTGACGGGCTGGCCATCGGGACGGTCACGATCGCGGCCCTGGCCTACCTTGTTCTGGCCTACTGCGCCGGCAACGTGAAGATCGCCGAGTACCTCTACATCTATTACGCCAGGGACGCCGCGGAACTGACTGTATTCCTGTCCGCCCTCGTGGGCGCCGGGCTCGGCTTCCTCTGGTACAACGCGCACCCGGCCATGGTCTTCATGGGCGACACCGGAAGCCTCGCTTTGGGCGGCGCCATCGGCATAACAGCCCTTCTTGTCAGGAAAGAAGTCCTGCTTCTCATCATAGGTTTCATTTTCGTCATGGAAGCCTGCTCGGACATCATCCAGGTCGCCTCCTTCAAGCTGACACAGAAAAGAGTTTTCCGCATGGCCCCCATACATCACCATTTCGAAATGCAAGGCTGGCCCGAGACCAGGGTCACCATGCGTTTCTTCATCCTCGCCCTCATCTTCGCGATATTGGGCTTAGCGACACTGAAACTGCAATAAGGTATAGATATTCATGCGCATCGCAATAATGGGATTGGCAAAAAGCGGCATGTCCGCGGCTAAACTGGCCCTGGATCTGGGCTACGAAGTGAGCGTAAGCGACGCCTGCTTCGACCACGGACACGCCACGACTCCGAGCAAGGAGATGCTGGAAAGAGCCGCCGAATTAAGGGCCAGGGGCGCCTACGTCGAGATAGGCCGCCATTCCAAGGCTTTCATCGAAGGCTCCGATCTCCTTGTCCTCTCCCCGGGAGTGAAATCTGACAACGAAGCGGTCCTCTGGGCCGAGGAAATGGGCGTCGAAGCGGTCGGCGAAGTGGAGTTCGCCATAAGGCACTGCAAAGGCAAAGTGGTGGCGATAACCGGCACAAACGGCAAGACCACGACCACTTCCCTTATTTCCCACATACTGGACGTCGCGAAAGTCCCGCATTTCACCGCCGGCAACATCGGCATCCCGCTCAGCGAATACGCCCTGCAGACGACCGACGAGCACATACTGGTCATCGAGATGAGCTCCTTCCAGCTGGAAACGATCAGGGAATTCTCACCCTACGTCTCCGTCTGGCTGAATCTCACCCCGGACCATCTCGACCGCTACGAAAGCATAGAAGCCTACCGTTCCGCCAAGGAGAACATCTTCCGCCGCCAGAAGCCCGGCACCACGGCGATCGTCTGGCATTCCGAAAAGGAAAACGAGGAGAATCTCATCTCGGCTTTCAAGCTGAGGCCCGTCTACGTCGACGAGACCGGATCCGACAAAGCGCTGGAAGGCTTGAACAGAGCGTCCCTTGAAGGCGGCCGCTTCACGCTTCACATGAACGGCGAAACTACTTTCTGCGGCGAACCCGAAGCGATGAAGCTGAAGGGCCGCCACAACCACATAAATCTGCTCTGCGCCATGGCTGCCTGCAAGCAGCTCGGCGTTGACGAGGAAACGATCAGGAAAGCCTGCGAGAGCTTCACGGGCCTCAGCCACCGAATCGAGACAGTCGCTCAAAAGGACGGCGTCCTCTTCGTGGACGACTCCAAGGGCACGAACCCCGAGGCGACCGTGGAAGCCGTCATGGCTTTCCCCTATCCGCAGGCCCTCATTCTCGGCGGCTTCGACAAAGGCAGCGATTACGCCATGCTCATCCCTTACATGAAAGGAAGAGTGGCGCACGTTCTCTTGATCGGCGCTACGACGGAAAAATTCAAAGTGATCTTCGGCGGCGATTTCAATTGCACGGAAGTCCGCAGCATGAAAGAAGCCGTCGCAAAAGGATACGAACTTTTGGAAGGCAAAGGCGTGGTGCTTCTCTCCCCCGCCTGCGCGTCCTTTGACATGTATAAAAGTTTCGAGGCCAGGGGCGACGACTTCGCCGACTGCGCCCGTAAGTTCTCTTCAACCGAAAATTAACCAACCTTGAAAGAGAGGAACCATATGAACAAATCATTCTTAATCTTCCTGTTCACGGTAAGCCT
>JAGCDY010000108.1 GCA_017650925.1 bacterium | reverse complement strand
TAAAAAGGCGTGGCGTAGCCCGGGCCAACGCTGATCTTGTCGCCTTTCTTAAGCTTCAGCTGCTTCTCGCCGGGGCTGGTCAGGCCGTCCACCGTAAGGCCGGTTCGGGAACTGTTGATGACGGGGATCTTCTCCTCCCTCTGGCTGCCGGACATCACACGCAGGGTGTGTCCCTTCCAGGTGTCGGGCTCCCAGGCGACGTCGGAGACGGACACCACGTTGCCGTTGGCCGTGGCCACGGTGCCGTAGGCGGGGGCCCAGCCGGAAAGATGCACGCCCTCCTCCTCCACGTCCAGTCGTACGCCGGTGGTGGTGAAATATTTGCCCACGGCCTTGATGGTCTTCATGTCGGAGCGCCCGCCGGCGCCGCCCACGTTCTCCCAGTTGTCGCCGGTCTTGATCCTCTGGATCTCAGAAATGTTGGCCATGCCGGCGTTCTTGATGTGCGTCTGGTTCTTTTCGTTTCTCTTCATCCTGCGGCTCTCGGCCTCGCGCTTGTTGCCGCCGAAGGAAGGCTTGGAAAGCTTTTTCCAGGTGTAGTAGGCCGGGTCGTCCTTTTCCGTGGAATAGCCGAACTCCTCCTCCTCCACGGAACCGTATTCCGTGGTGCGGGCGGCCACCTGGCCGTACTCGTTCTTCAGGGTGAAGGAAACGAAGCCGCCCTGACGGGGAAGGCCTCTCACCCTGATCTTGTCGCCTACTTTCAGTCCGCTGCCGATGGGGTCGCTGCCGGAAAGGTCCAGCTTGTTGCTGTTGTTGCCGTAGACGTACTTGATCATGCCGTTGGGAATGTCCGCCTTGGCCGTGGGCTGACGGTCGGAAACGAACTCTATAAGTTCGCCTTCCAGCTGGTCGTGATGCCAGTTCGCGCCGGAGACCGTAATGTCGCTCCCCGTCACTCTCGTCACGTCGTAAAGGATCCCCCAGTCCTCATCGGGAAGTTCGAAGACCGGGATGACCGTCTTCTGGCTGCGGCCGTAATTGCCGTTGCCGTTGCAGTACTCGAGGTCGAAGATCTCCCTGTTATTGGTGAGATAGAAGTAACCGTTCGGCTCTATGATGGGATTGGGATCCTCGTAAAAACCGCTCCTGGCCTTGCTGTAGTGGTCCGCCACATCGATGGTCGCCAGAAGCTCGGCTTCCAGACCGGTGTTGACGACCACCTGCCAGTTCCTTAAGCTTATGGGATAGGAGGAAATGTTGATGAGCTCGACGATGTCCGGGCGGATGAAGTACATCGCGTCGCTGTAGTTGATGTTCTTGCCTCCCCTTCCGGAGCCGGATTTCCGGCATCTCTTGGAAGAGGTTATGAGCACCTCGATATAGCCTTCCCTATTGGGCTTCTGCGCCTTGCCGTCCTTGTAGGGATACTTCAGAAGATAATGGTTCTTCTTGTCCTTCTCTTCCTCCTGCACGCTGTGTTTGGCGGGGATGCCGTCCAAGTCCATTTCCCTGATGTTGGATTTCCCGTAGCCGATGGAGGGCAGGAAGGCCTGACTGGCGTTGTAGACGCGGTAGTAGTATTTTTCCTGCTTGCGGTTCAGAGGACGGAAATAGAAGCACTCGTTCTGGCTGGGAAGATCGCACCACATGGCGCCGTCGTGAGTCCAGCCGCTGTAGAGGCACACCGTGGCGCTGACGAGGTTGGATGCCACTTGCGCCATGAAGCTTTTTCCGTTATTGCCGCCGCCTTTTATCGTGAATTCATGCTGGTTGCCGGCCTTGCTCTCGCTGATGTAATAGCCTTGCTTATCGGATTCGCTGGAGGTCTTGTAGACGATGCAGGTCGCGCCCTTCCAGAAATCGGCGTACCAGCCGCTTTTCTCGCACCTCATGTATTCGTCGAACCGGTTGGGCGCCCTTCTCGGCTTTTCCAGTTTCAGCGTCCAATTGTTGCCGCTGCTGTGAACGTTGCCGATCCTCCAGCGGAAAGTATAGTTGAGACCCTTGTATTTGTGGCCGTAAAACTGGTTGGCGGAGAGAACATGCTCCGGGCAGGCGGCGCCGCTGCCTGATTGGGTCGGGAAACTCCAGCCGCACCAGTCGGTCTCGCGGATCCAGCTGCCGTCGTGCGCCATGATCTCGTTGAAGCAGACGGACTCCACGCCGTAAGTCGTGTCGACGGTCGTTAAGGTGTGATTCTCGTCCGTATAGTCGAGAAGGTTCACGATCAAGCTCCTCATCCTGGAGGATGAAGGCTCGAAAGGCGACTCGTTGTTGGCGTTCCTAAGAGCGCGCCTGAGCTGCTTCAATTCCGCGTGGTTTATGTCGAGCGAGCGCCTCAGGGCCTTGGCCGACTTTTCGTAATAGAGTTCCTGGGAGGTGTTGAAAAGCGTTGAGAGGTGCTTGAAGGCGTTGACCTGGGAAACGCTCGTGGGCTCGCCGCCCAGAGCGACCGCCAGCGCTTCCCTAAGCGACTGGAAGGCCATGTCGTCCCAGATGAGGTGATTCGGATTGTATTCCTCCGGCTCGTCGACGCCTTCGCCGTCCTCGTCGAAAAGGCCGTTGGCGTTGTTGTCGATGGAGTCGCTGCCGTACTGGGTGACGGTCAGGTTGTCGTCAACGTTGGCCTGGCCCGGCTTCTCGTCCCTGCCGTAGCGGTACTTTATCAAACGCTTGCCGGCTTCCAATGTCAGCGGCAGTCCCCTTTTGTCGCCGTCCGTCAGCATGACCTCGAAAGTTCCGAAGCCTTCGTTCTGCTGATTTTTGCCAAGTGCGGAAGCGGTGTGAAGATTTATTTTGGCGTGCTCGTCCTCGACCATGACGGCGTAACGGCCTATGGGCTTTCCGGAATTGTCCCTGACGTAGATCCAGCGGGCCCAAGCGTAATCCCCGCCCTTGTCACCGTCAACATTGACGCGCTCCTCGCCCTGGCGCGGCTTGAAGGTCTGGCACCAGGTCTCGTCGTAGCCGTCGTACTCCGGGCTGTCGATACTGTCCTGGCGCAAAAGGCCGTAGACGTGCTCGATGGCGGACTGCGCGAGCATGTCGGACTGCGAACGGTTGAGGCTGATGTTGCCGGCCTGCTCCTCCATCGTCATCATGGCGGCGAACGTCGCGGCCAGAAGCGAAAGGACCGTGAGAACGGTCAAAACAGCCAGCAAGGCCACCCCCGAAGGTCTTCTCAGCGCTTTTTCACTCATTATTATTCCCTACTAATCCCAAGATGATTTTACCATAAATCGTGATCGTTCGGCGAGTGGAAAACAGATCGTCTCAAACTTCATCCAGCCACGGCGCGGAGGAGATGTCGGAAGGCATCCTGAGCCCCGCCCGGGGGGAAAGCGAAACGCTGCCGGTCCCAACGCCGTCGGGAGAGCAGGAGCGCTTGAACTGCTGGCTGAAGAAACGGCCGAGGAAAATTTTCAGGCAGGCTTTGATCTTTTCGGGACTGAAGCGCCCCGCAAAAGCCGCGTTAGCCAAAAAGAGTAGTTTGCCGGGCGTCGCGCCGCGCCTCAGCATGTGGTAGATGAAGAAGTCGTGAATCTCGTATGGTCCGACCGAGTCCTCAGTCTTCTGAGTGGCTTCGCCCTTTACAGCGGGCAAAAGCTCGGGACTAATAGGCGTTGCTATGATGTCGGAAAGGATCTTGCCGATCTTTCCGCCGACCTTTTTCGCGTACCAGGCGACGACCGCTCTTACTAGCGTTTTCGGGATCCCGCAGTTGACGTTGTACATCGCCATCTGGTCGCCGCCGTACGTCGCCCAGCCGAGCGCCGCTTCGGAAAGGTCTCCCGTGCCGACGGCCAGACCCGCTTCGGAATTGGCGACGTCCATCAGTATCTGCGTCCTTTCCCTGGCCTGGGCGTTCTCGTAGGCCGCGTCATGAAGATCCTTGGGATGGGAAATGTCCTTGAAATGGCGCTCCAGAGAAGAGTGGATGTCTATCGTTCTGAATTCTATCCCCAGCTCCTCCATCAGCGCGCAGGCGTTGCTCTTCGTGCGGCCGGAAGTTCCGAAGCACGGCATCGTGATGCCGAGGATCGATCCCGGACCGAGTCCGCGCAGCCCCTGGGCTTCTCTGGCGACAAGCAGCGCCAGAGTGGAGTCTAATCCGCCGGAGACGCCTATTACGGCGCGTTTCGCCTTCGTATGGGCGAGGCGCCTGGCCAGGCCGCCGCACTGTATGGAAAAGATCTCCTCGCAGCGGGCGTCTCGCTCTGCTTCGCCGTCGGGAACGAAGGGATTGACCGCGACGGTCGGTTTTGGTTCCTTCAGTTCCGGAACGGAAAAATCGACGACGTTCTCTTTCGGAGGAATCTCAAGAGGACGGTCGAACCTTAGGAATTCGCAGTCGACGTCGGAACAGGTCAGTGTTCCTTCCGCCTGAAACTGCTTTGTGCCGCCAAGAAGCCTGCCCTCCTCAAAAACGAAAGCTCTTCCGCCGTAATAATTGTCCGTGCTGGATTCGCCGGAAGAAGAGGAAGCGTAGACGAGTCCCCTCTTCCAGACAAGCGAAAGGGAGGAGGCGACGTTTTTAAATTTTACATAGGAGCCCGCCAGTTCCGGCGCGGCGTCCATAACGACCGTGATCTCACCGAAAGCGGCGCGGCCTGAAAGCGGCAGCAGAGGATCATTCAACTCGCTGCCGAAGCCTACGGTGAAGGAGAATCTTTCCGAGCGGAACACGAGATCCGTCCCGTATCTCACCGTCTGCCCCATGATCTTTGCCGAACCGGCAAAGCCCTTTTCGGGAACGTTGAAAGCGCGGTCATTGGGAATGGAATTCAGGGCGAAGCCCAATATCTTTCCCTTTTGGAAAACGCAGGCGGAATCGTAAAGGCGCCCGTCGAGCGCCAAAGGAAGACCGGCGACGAAGACCGCGTCGGACTTTTGCAATTTTCCCACGAGCTCCTTTAAGCCCGCCAGCGCGCGTTTGGGAAAGCCAGACTGCCTGAAGAGGTCTCCGCAGGTCGCTCCCGTAAGCGAAAGCTCCGGGAAAACGACTAGCTGAGCCTTGGCCCTGCCGGCTGATCTCGCGAAAGCCAGATGGTCAGCAGCGTTTTTCGCGCAGTCGCCCAGAGAGAGATTCGGGACGGCTGCGCAAACTCTCACGAAACCATAGTCGGGCATCGTATTACGCTTCCCCGAGCTCCTGGCGCTGCACCATGGCCAGATAGCGGTCGGCTTCCTCGTCGCTCTCGAAGACCTGCTCCTTGGGCAGGGCGCGGATGATCTCTATGACCTTGGCGACCTGGGGCTGCGGCTTGGATATGACCACGGCGCCTTTCTTCTGCAGCACGCCTTTCTGAAGCTTGAAGATGACCCTGATGCCGGCGCTGCTCAAGAATACAAGATCCGCCAGGTTCAGGATGATGATCTTGGCTTCCGCGGAAAGGATCGTGTCGACCGTCTTCTCAAAGTCCGGTGAAGTGATGCTGTCGAGGCGTCCCTTAAGGAAGATGGTGTAGCCCCTGGGTTCCCTCGGCGTAACGGTGATGGTGAGATTGTCGTTCGCCGTGACTTTCGGCTCTTCGGTCATCTTGTCCATCGCCTTGTTGGCCAGCTTCTCAAGCTCTTTCTGCTGAAGCATGGCGAGGTATTTGTCGGCGGCTTCGATATCCTGGAAGATCTTGTCGCTCGGCAGAGCCCTGACGACCTCCAGGACTTTGGCGACCTGGGGCTGCGGCTTAGAGACGATGACAACGCCCTTTTCCTTCAGGACGCCTTTCTGCAGCTTGAAGATCACCCTGATGCCGGCGCTGCTGATGAAGTTGACTCCTTCCATATTCAGTATGACGATGCAGATCTTCTCGGCCAGAAGCTTGTCGACGACAGCCTCGAGTTCCGGAGCGGTCACGGTGTCAAGGCGTCCGGTCGGCGAAACGATGACGCCGCCTTCCTTCCTGCTTTCGACCACGACCTTGAGGTTCGTTCCCGCAAAGGTCTCGCTGCCCTTTTCAGCGGATATCTTTTTCAACTCCTTCTCCTGGATGGCCGCGAGGTACTTGTCGGCTTCCTCCATGTTCTCGAAGATCTGCTCCTTGGGCATGGCGCGCACGATCTCGAGCACTCTGGCCACCTGGGGCTGGGGCTTGGAAACGACCACCACGCCGCGGTTCTGCAAGACTCCCTTCTGAAGCTTGAAGATGACCCTGATGCCGGCGCTGCTCAGAAAGTCCACGCTTCCCATGTCAAGGATGATGACTTTCACCTTGTCCTTCAGGATGCCGTCCACGGCCGCTTCGAACTCAGAAGCCGTTACGCTGTCAAGGCGCCCCTTCGGCGCGACTACCAGTCCTCCTCCGGTACGGGGAGATATCTCAACGTTGAATGACATAATATTTCTCCTTATTGATTTTTTACAGCGTCATGATCTCGGTGTCCTTGGCTTTGACAAGTTCATCGACTTTCTTGCTGAAGTTATCCGTTTCGGTCTGCACGCTCTTTTCGCCCTGCTTGCGCTGGTCTTCCGTCAGGATCTTGTCCTTTTCCATCTTTTTGAGCTTTTCGATGACGTCGCGGCGCAGGTTGCGCAGATTGACCTTCGTCTCCTCGCTGTACTTTTTGGTCAGCTTGGTCAGGTCGCGGCGGCGCTCCTCGGTAAGCTCGGGCATCGGAAGCCTGATGACGCGGCCGTCGTCCACGGGCGTAATGCCGATCGGCGAAGCCTGGATGGCGCGGCAGATGGACTGCACGCTGTTGACGTCGAAAGGCTCTATCTTCAGCGTCCTGGGTTCCGGAACGGTGATGTTGGCCAAACTTTTGATGGGCGTCATGGCGCCGTAGTATTCGACCTTGATGTCCTCGACGAGGCCGGGCGAAGCCTTGCCTGTCCTGATCTCCTTGAACTGGTAGCTGAGGTGGTCCAGGGCTTTCTGCATGCTTATCTGCAGCTCTTTGATCTGTGCTTTGTAGGGCATGGTCCCTCCTTAAAAGGTATGAGTTTACATTATTTATTCATTCTACTATTTAGCGTCATAAGTGTCAACGTTTCTCCCGATTTCCATTGGCTTCGCTAGCGTTTTCCGAAAGCCTTCCAATTTCGCCCGCTTGATCCTAAAATTACCCTGGCCCGCCCCTTAACGAAACGACCGTCATGCTCGCCAAAGCTTATTCTTTCGCCTCCTACGGCTCGCAAGCCAAGCTTGTGACCATAGAGGTCAACATCTTCAACAACACGTCCGCCAGCGAATACGGGCTGGAACTTGAGGAAGACAGACAGTCGACCTCCATAATTGGGCTTCCCGACACCGCCGTAAGAGAGAGCAAGGAAAGGGTCCGCAGCGCCATCATCCAGACCGGTCTCCGCTACCCTAAGGGCGAAATAATAATCAGTCTGGCTCCGGCCGACCTGAAAAAGCACGGGCCGGCTTTTGACCTGCCCATCGCGCTCTGCCTGGCCGCCTGGTCCGGCCACGCCAAAGACCACGACCCCTCCTCCTGCGAATCCAAGATCGCCGCCATCGGGGAACTCTCGCTGGACGGAACGCTGCGCTCCGTCAGAAACGTCATCAGCTGCGCCGTGGCCGCCAAAAAGCTCGGTTTCCGCTACCTCATCGTGCCGAAGCAGAACGCCAGGGAGGCCGCGCTGATAAAAGACCTCGCCGTGCTTCCGGCCGGCAATTTCAAGGAAGCGCTGGAAGCCTACCTTGCGCCGGCGAATTGCCGTGCCATGGTCTTCGACCGCGCGCTCATAGAGAACGCCTCCTACGGTTACGACTGCGATTTTTCCGAGATCAAAGGGCAGATGGCGGCGCGGCGCGCGGCCGAGATAGCGGCCGCCGGAGGCCACAATCTTCTCCTGTTCGGGCCGCCGGGCTCCGGGAAAACGCTCCTGGCCAGAAGGCTGCCGACCATTCTGCCTCCCCTTTCGGAAGAAGAGCTTATTGAGAACATGCAGATCTATTCGGCGAAGGGCCTGGTCCCGAAAGACATCAGGCTTATGATCCGCCGCCCCTTTAGGTCGCCCCACCACTCCGTTTCCCTTTCCGGGCTCATCGGCGGCGGGCTCCAAATAGAGCCCGGCGAAGTATCTTTAGCCCACAACGGCGTACTCTTTCTGGACGAATTTCCGGAGTTCGCCAAAAACGTGCTGGAAGCTTTGCGCCAGCCCCTGGAGGACGGTTTCGTCAACATCGTAAGAATCGCCGGCTCCGTGACCTTCCCGGCTTCCTTCATGCTGGTGGCCGCCATGAACCCCTGCCCCTGCGGATATCTCGGACATCCCGTCAAGAAATGCAAATGCCCCCGCCGCCTCGTGGAAAGTTACCGCGCCCGCGTCTCCGGACCTCTCATGGACCGCATCGACATGCACGTGGAGATGCCCTTCGTTCCTTACGAGGAGCTGACGGCCAAGGAGACGCCGGAAGATTCAAAAACGATTAGGGAGCGCTGCCTGAGGGCCAGAAGAGCGCAGACCGAGCGCTACAAAAGCACGAGGTTCCGCAGCAACGCCCAGCTGAACAGCTCCGCCGCGCAAAGATTCTGCCCGCTCGAAAAGGAAGCCGAAAACGCCCTGAAATACGCCGTTACGAAAATGTCCCTTTCCGCCAGGACCTACACGAGGATCCTTAGGGTGGCGCGCACCATAGCGGACTTGGGCAACCGCGAAAAAATAGAGGAGCGCCACATCCTTGAGGCGCTCCAGTTCAAAGGGTTCAGGGAAGACTCTCCCGGCTAATTGATCTTGACGGCGACAAGCGTGATGTCGTCGTACTGCGGCTCCCCTTCGGTAAACTTGGCGAGGCGTCCCTGGATCGACTGGAGCGCTTCGTAAGGCGAGAGGTTCCTGGCGTTCTCCAGCGCCACGGACAGCCTTTCGCGGGTGAATTCCTCCTTCTTGCGATTCAGGGCCTCCACGGCGCCGTCGGTGTAGAAGAGGACCATGTCGCCTTTCCCAAGCTGATAGGAAGTGTCTTTGAGGGACTGGCCGAAAGTCTCGCTGTCCAGTATGCTCAGGACCATTCCCCTGTTTTCGCAAGTCACGACGGGATCCTGGCCCAAAGCCGCCAGGAAGGGCTCGTGCCCCGCCTCCGCGCAGAGCATCTCGCCGGTCTTTGTGTTTATGACGGCGTAGCTGGCCGTCACGAACATTTCCTCGGGGATAAGCTGGATAAGGTGGGTGTTGAGGTCCGTCAGAAGCTTGGCCGGAGAAAGGACGTGCTTGGAGAGCGCCGACATCAAAGCCCGGGTGGACGCCATGACGAGCCCGGCCGGGATGCCCTTGCCGGAAACGTCCGCCACCAGGATGCCGAGGTGCTCCTCGTCGACCTCGATGAAATCGAAGTAATCGCCGCCCACGCGGTAGGCGGTCTTGTAAAAAGCCTCCGCTTCCACGATCCCCATCTTCGCCCGCGATTTCGGCAGAAGATGATTCTGGATGCTGGCGGCCGTCTCCAGCTGGGAATCCATGCTGGCCTTTTCCCTTACGCCTTCGATCATGGCGAGGTAATTGAGCGTCCAGCTCACGATCTCCGCCATGCCGCGGGCTAATTCCACGTCTCCGCTGCCAAACTGAGCTTTGTGCTCCTTGTTGGCTATTACGAGCACGCCGCACACGGCGCCCTGGGACCTGACGGGCACTATTAGCATTCCCCAGAGGGCGTAGACCTTGTAGCGCACCCTTTCCTCGCACTCTTCCCTGCCGAAGACGACTACGCGTTTCTGGTCGACGGCCGGAGCGAAGGGCGTATTGCGGAGAGGAAAGGAGGTGTTTTTCAGGTATTCCAGAAGCTTGGCGTCGTTGCCGGCCACCAGCTTCAGCTTCTCCTCGCTGATGTCAAGGCAGCTGGGGAAAAGCCCCGCGCACTGGGAGAGCTTGAGAGTCCCCTGCTCCCTGTCGTAGGAAAAATACGCTGCGCATCCGCTGGCGAAACTTTTTTTGGCGGAGAGGGTGAAATGGGTGAGGAGCGCGTCCTTCAGTTCCCCACTGTTGGCGTTCTTGTCCTCGAAGTAAGTCCTGACCGTCTGGGAGACGTGTCCGAAAAGCGTGATCAGGCTTTCCTCCGCCTCCTTGCGCCGCTCGGCGTGGGCGATAGCTTCCTTTGCCTGCCTTTTGTAGCGGGCCGCCCTGATCAAAGCGAAGAAGAAAGCCAGAAGGGCAAGAACGGCTATAACTATCTCAACGCTGCTGCTTGAGAAATTCGACCACATCCTTGAATTCCACAGCGTTGCGCTCGTTTATCTTTGAAAGCGTAAGATGCGCGTCCAGCATGAGGTCTGTGATTTCGACCTTCGAGTGGACCGTGCTGGCGATCGGGGAATAATCGCCGCCCTCGCCGGGCGCGGCTTCGTTTATGTCAAGAATGCCCTGCAGGCCCAAAGTGGTGAAAATATTCCTGACGTGATCGGAGACATTGAAAAGTTTCAGCCTGCTCTCGCCAGCCGCCTTGGATTTCATGCTGAGGGCGACCAGCGTTCCGATGAAGGTGGAATCCAGCGTTTCGCAGTTCGAGAGGTCGATGAGCACGCCCATGCCTTCGTCCAGGCTCTTTTTGACAAAATCACGGAAATCAGCAACGGTCTGGAACGTCCCGCGCCCAAATATCTTTATGTAAGCGGTGTTGTTGGCAACGGCCGCCTCGATCCTGTTGTTGCTGTGTCCGATCATGCTTTATTCCTCCATAGCCTATTCATATTAGCAAAAGTCAAAAAAATACTCAAACAGCGGCTACATCTGACTAATTAGCAACCACTCCGCCATCAGGAAGTGGACGCGCTCAATTAGGGCGGAAAGGCGTGACATGAAGGTGTTTCCAAAGAAGGCGCCAAGCGCTATCATGAGGTACCAGCGCCCTATTTTCGAACTGCCCTTGACGATCGGGTTCTTGTTGCCGAAGGCGAAGAAGAAGTACATCAGGACGGAGACCGTGCCTATTACGAAGATGAAGTTCTCGCAGCCCATGTAGAAACGTTCCATCAAAGTGGCGCCGGGCATCACGTATTCGGAGGGACAGACGTTCTTGAAGGTGCCCGTGATCTGGGGAATAAGCTGGTTGAAAGTGTCCTTGAAGGCAAGTCCCGCGCCGGCGCCCAGAGATATGCACATGGCGATGCGGCTGACCCAGAAATATTTCTTGCTGTACTGGAAGTACCAGAGAAGGCCGATGACGCCGGCCAGTATCAGCGCTATGGTGGCGGCGTCGGAACTCGTCCAGCCGTTCTGAGCGACGTTGACGATCGCTTTCTTTATGGGCACGAGCCACTGGCTGTAAAGGTTCTGGCGCATGACGACGGCGCAGCTGTAGCCCGTGGCGCAGCCAAGGAGGGCGTGCTCGAAGAAGCGGTAGAAGGGGTTCTCCTTGAAGAGGAAACTGTAGACCGCGATGCAGGAGAGCGCGGCGATCCAGGTCTGGAGCCTATAGACGCCCAGGTTGGGAAGGTCGAGGTCTTTCACTCGTGCGGCCACCTGCGGGATGCTCCCCGCTCTGAACTCTCCCCAGACAGCGATGGCAAGCACCAAAACTCCCAGAACGATCCAGAATATCTTACCCTTTGATTTTTGCACGATCAGCCCTCCTTATGTCCTGGCCCTTTTGCCCTGCCACTTGGACATGAACATGGCGAAATTGCTGATGAGAATGGAAACGACCACGAAAAGCGTCGCGAACGACTGCACGCTTACGGTCTTGGTCCCGATGCCCGTCTCCGGCGTTATCCCGGCCTCCATGACGCGCTTCTCGTAGGCCGCCGCGCCGGCCGCGCCGGCCAAGAGCCCGCAGAGCTGACCGCTGTCGAGATACGGATAAGCCGTAGAGCTCTCGATGCCGGCGGAGCCCGCCGCCAGAGGCGTTCCGTAAACGGACTGCACGAAGCCGATCCAGGGCACGCCGCCCCAGGAATAGGCCACGCGGTAGATTAAGGAAACGTCCGCGATGGTCCTGAAATTCTTCATCATGGGGATGTCCCCCAGGTCGCGGCCGTTGATGTCCTTGACGACGAAGCCGTGGATGTCCTTGGCCAGGCTTTGCAGCGTCACGCCGCCGGCGTTGACGATGGCCTGGAACATGACGTAGTCCTCGCCGTCAACCTTGTTCATTTTCTTGGCGACCTCGTCCAGCACCTGGCGGCCCAGCTTCTGGCCCTCGACGTTCGTCGTCCAGGTCACGACCATGAACTTTATGTTCCTCGAAAAGAGATGCTGGATGACGGCCTTGAACTGGCCCTCGCATTCCCCGCGGTTGCCGGCGCCGTAGTCGCAGTCTATCAGGACCGCCTTGTCCGGCGGCAGATTCTCTATCCTGTCGTAGAGCTTTCCGACCCAGACGGGATTGGGCACCGGCATCTTGACTTGAACCATCTCAAAAACGATGACGACCACCGCGAAAAGCGCGTAGAGTATCCTCGGGTCGCAGAACTGCACGCGGTCCCAGAAAGAGCGATTTTTATTTTCTTCCGTCATGCTTAATCCACCGATGAATACACGCTGTTATCAAGTCCGAGCCAAATGCGCAGTGATATGGCTACGCTGCCTATCAAGGTTCCTATCAGCACCGCGCGGTAGGCCGCCGCGTTAAGAACGCTGAGAAGTTTCCCTGAGAGCCAGGGCAGCTGCAGAAGCTTCCAGCTTTCCGGAACGAGCGAGGCCAGAAGCTCGCCGATCGGCATCTGTCCGACCATGCAGACTATCGCCGCCGCCATAAGGAAGCCCGCCTCCAGGCTCCTAACTTTGAAGGAGCGGTAGGCCGCGCTAATCATATAGAAGGTGATCATCGAGAAGACCGCGCTGCCCATAGGGAGTTGGATGGCGTTGAAAAGGAAGTCGAAGGAGGTCTTCCAGACGGTGCCCTTGGCCTCGTCGGTCTGGCCTTTCCAGGCGCAGACGATCATGACGGCCAGGAAAATGAGGAAGACCGCGCTGTAGCCGGCGTTCTTTATGAAGTTTCTCATGGGCGCGCCGCCGCCGGGAAGCTTATCCTCTCCCGCGGGCGCGTTGTAATTGAGGGCGCTCTGGTAGATCTTCTTGCCGTGGAAAAGCATCAAATTGATCATGGCGATGAAGATCGCGAAAGAGCCGACCACCGTCAGGAATTTCCCCGCCCATTCGGTGCCGTAGGAAAGATACGTCGGCCTCGGCGAGGCCCCGACTTTCTTGTAGACCGACATCTCGGGAGCCAGCGGGGTGCCGTCGCCCCTGTCGCGCAAAGCGACGGAGGCCAGCTGCGTCTCGTAGGGAGAATCGATGGGACGGCCTTTCTGCATCTTTTTGGTGCCAAGGTAAAGAACGCCCTCGCCGACATCCATCCTGCCTCCGGCGTAAACGGTGTCGTTCGTGCCGTTGCCCTTGGGGGCTTTCCAGCTCTTGCTTTCCCAATCGTTCCCTGATCTCCTGAACTCCAGGATCTCCCTGTCCATCACGTAGACCAGAACCGGCTGACCGCCTTCGGAATAGACATCGAAAGAGTTGGGCGATTTTTCCGTCAGCGTCGAGGAGACGATGGGCGCGGCCTCCAGACTCAAATGCTTGAGGTCCGGTCCTTCGGCGCGCCAGACGCGGTAGGTCATGGTGAAAAGGTAGACCTCCCAGAGGCCGTTCCTGAAGTCCGCGGCGAAACTCTTTATGCGGTCTGGTATCTGGCCGTTGGGCGCGTTCTCGAAAGTTTTGAAGACCTCGTTGGTGGAAATGACGACCGGGCCCTTTTTCCTGAAAGTCTGTCCGTCGTCCTCGCTGACGGCGTAGCACAGAACCGGCTCCTTCTCGTTCTGGCCGAGATACAGAAGCGTGAGCCCCTCCGGCGCGGAAACGGCGTCCGGTTCCGTGAGGCCGTACTGGTCGAATTTCAAAAAGAGTGAGCGCTGAAGGCAGGGCTTGGCATCCTTCACCCATTTTCCGGAGCTCTTCACCATGCGGCCGATTATGCCGCGGCCCTTATAGTAATTCCCGACGTAGAACTGCAGCTTCTTGCCGCTTCTCTCCACAGTGACGGGGCATCCCACTTCGTAGGAGTCGAATTCGCCGCCGACCTTCTCCGGAAGAATGTATTCCAAGAAGAAATACAGTCCGACTACGAAAGCGATTATCTTAAGTATATTGCGTTTGCTCATATCAGGTCACCACTGCAGAAGAAGTCTCAGATAATCGGTTTTCTGGAAGATCGTCAGAAGGAGGCTTCCCAAAACTATAAGTATCAGCAGGACAAGTTTCGAGTAGTCCTGGCCGACCAAACTTCCCGTCAGCACGGGATCCCTGTTGAAGTAGGCGCCCGCGGCGTAGAATTCCTCGCCGAAAACGGTGTAGTCGCAGGAGACCATGAAGAATGGCACCTGGTAAAAGCTCGGCGTGCAGGCGATCTGGAAGGCCCCGGCCTGCTGGCCGGCTTCCGCCAGCATCATCGATTCGAAGCCGTAGGTGCCGAACATGAAGTTGGCCCCCACATGGTCGCGTTTTATCCAGCCGGCGATGCCGGCTCCCAGGGCGGACTGGTTGCTCGACATATACCTCAAACAGTCCTCGACCGCGAACATGCCCTCTTTTCCCATGGCGGCGTAGCCGTCCTTCCAGAACTCTTCCGCCATGGCGTAGGCCAGAGGCTGGGCCAGAGGCACGTAGACCGGCATCGAGAGTTTCGCGGCTTTCCTTACGACGTAGCCCATGACGGCCAGCGAGCAGAAGAGGTTGACGGAGAGGTCGTCGAAGCCCAGATTGAACATGATGGGCCTGTCCTCCTCCGCGGCTCTGCCGATCGCGTCGTCAATGACCTTAAGGCCGTTGATGGGGCGCAAAAAGACTTCTTTGCCGCGCTTCGTCAGCATGATCATGGTAATGATGAAGCCGGAAAAGAGCAGAATAAAGATTATTATGGGTAACGTCGCGTGATCCATTCTTTCTCCAATTATCAGTAAAGGTGATTATAGCAAAAATCGCCCTTGCTTTCAGTACAGCTTTCTCTCGCCCCTTTTCTCTGGGTTTTGGTATAATCAATAAGTTAAGTCAAGTGAATCAATAACCACGGAGAAACAAGTTGCTATGCCGGTTAGATCGCTTATAATGATCCTTGCCCTCGCGCTCCCCGTTTGGGCTTTCGGTTCCGACGTGAAAGCCCCGAAGATCGCCTACGTGGATACGGAGACGGCGCTTAATAACAGCAAGGAATACAAAGACTGCTCCTTGGCGCTGCTCGACATCCAGGACGAGAAAGAGGAAGAGCTGAGAAAAATGACCAGCGAGATCGACGCTCTGGGCGACAAGCTCAAGATCCTGTCCGACGCCAAGCGCCAGCAGGAGGAGGCCAACTACCAGGCCCTGATCGCGAGAGCCAGCCGCTTCGCCGAGGACACCGACAAATCGCTTAGGGAACAGCGCTCGGTCGACCTCAACAGGATCGCCAACAAGCTGAAAGCCGTCATCGAGGACATTGGCAAAGACGGCAAGTACACCCTCATAATCGATTTGAAAGCCATCGTCTATCTCGACCGCTCTGAGATGAAGGACCTCACCGACGACGTCGTTCTGAAACTGAACGAGGCTTACGCCAAAGAGAAAGAACGCCTGCTTAAGACCCCGAACCGCGTGAAATGAACATGAAAAAACAGATATTTTTAGCTTTTGTCTTATCCGCCGCCGCCATAAACTGCCTCGGCATCAGCTTCGCCTACGTCAACACCGAGGACGTTCTGCAGGGCAGCAAAGAGTTCAAGGAATGCGAGAGGAAAGCCCTGACCAAACGCGACCTCAGGACGGAGGAGATCTCCCAGATGACCGCCCAGCTTGACAAGCTGGAAGCCCAGATCACCGCCCTTTCCGCCGAGAAAAGCGCGGCTCTGAGGGAGCAGTACGCCAAGGACTTCGACCGCATCGAACGCTTCAAGGAGCAGGCGACCGAAGAGATCACCGCCCAGCACAGCCACGATATGGAAAGGATCGCCTCCAAGATCCGCGCCATCATCGAGAAAATTGGCTCCAGGGACAACGTCTCCCTGATGCTCGACCTGAAAGCCATCCTTTACCTCGACCAGAAAGTCGTCAAAGATTACACCAAGGAAGTTACCAACGAGCTGAACCGCCAGTACGACGAGGAACTGGACAAGCTCAGAAGCAAACTTCCCCTTAGCAAATAAAATTTAAGGAATCATTAAATGGAAATTCCCGTTTCCGTAATTGCAGGTCTTTTGGAAGCCGAAGTAAAAGGCGATCCCAACACCATAGTTTCCGGTTTCGGCGGCATCAACGAAGCCAAGCCCGGCGACATCACCTTCCTTAACGTCGAGAAGTACATCCCCTCCTTAATGACGACCAAGGCGGCCGCCGTGCTGGTGAGGGCGAGCCTCAATATTCCCGAGAACTGCCCGCCGACCCTGATCATCGTCCCCGATCCTCAGCTGGCCCTGCAGAAACTTTTGGAGAAGGTCGCCCCGCCGAAAGTCGAGTTCGCGCCCGGCGTGCATCCGACCGCCGTCGTCTCCCCCTCCGCGGTCTTGGGCAAGAACGTCTCCGTCCAGCCCTACGCCGTCATCGAGGAAGGCGCGACCATCGGCGACAACTGCGTGATCGGCGCCTTCTGCTACGTCGGCCACTTCACGGAAATAGGCAACGACAGTTTCCTCTACCCGCACGTGACGATAAGGGAACGCATAAAGATCGGCGAACGCGTCACCATCCATCCGGGGACGGTCATCGGCGCAGACGGTTTCGGCTACCTTGAAATAAACGGCAGACGCGAGAAGGTCCCGCAGATCGGCAACGTCTCTATCGGCGACGACGTCGAAATAGGCGCCAACACCTGCATCGACAGGGCCAGGCTCGACACCACGATCGTCAAGCGCGGCGCCAAAATAGACAACCTCTGCCAGATCGCCCACAACTGTGAGATCGGCGAGGACTCCGTCATGTGCGGCTGCTCCGCCATGAGCGGTTCGACCAAGATCGGCAACCGCGTCATCTTAGCCGGCCAGGCCGGTTTGAACGGCCACATCGAGATCTGCGACGACGTCATCATTGGCGGCCAGTGCGGCGTCACCAAAGACATTCATGAAAAAGGCTTCTATATCGGCTCCCCCGCCACCCCGCACATCACCTACAAGAAGCGCGAGAGCGTGGTAGTCAGACTGCCCCAGATCTTAAAGGAACTCCATGATCTGGAAAAAGAAGTCGCCAGACTGAAAGAAGAATTAGCCAAAAAGCAATAAAACAATGACCAAACAGACAACCATCGCCAAAGAGACCAAGATCAGCGGCATCGGCCTCCATTCCGGCGAGATCACATCCTTAAGGTTCCTGCCTGCCCCCGCTGGTACGGGCATCGTTTTCAAAAGGACCGACGTGCCCATCCCCGGCGGCGTGGCTTTCCCGGCCCGCGTGACCTCCGTCCTTAACACCGACCGCAGCACCACGATCGGCAAACTGCTCCAGATCCCGCAATCCCCGCAGCCCGTGCCCATTGTCGTATTGACCGTCGAGCACTTAATGGCCTCCATCTACTGCCTCGGCATCGACAACCTTATCGTGGAAGCGACCGCCATGGAAACACCCCTGATGGACGGCAGCGGCATCGAGTTCGCGGAAACTCTGAAGGAAGCCGGAATAAAGGAACTGGAAGAGGATAGGCTCCCCGATATCGTGATCGACGAGCCCATCAAAGTCGAGCACGGCGACGCGACCATCGAGATACTGCCCTGCGACGAATACAAGATCTCTTACACCATGAGCTATCCCCATCCCGTCGTCGGCACGCAGTTCTTCGAAACGACAGTCAACGAGGAGAACTTTATCAACAACATCGCGCCAAGCAGAACCTTCGCCCTTTACAGCGAACTGGCGGCCCTGCTTTCCAGAGGACTCATCAAGGGCGGCTCGCTCAACAACGCCATCGTCATCACCGACAACGCCATCCTCTCCAAGGACGGCCTGCGCTACAAGGACGAATTCGTAAGACACAAAGTCATGGATTTGATAGGCGACCTCGCCCTCGTCGGCAGAAGACTAAGAGCGCACGTCGTATCCTCGCGCTCCGGACACACTCTTAACAACAAAGCCGCCGCTGCCATCGCAGCCAAATACGCCAACAACTAAAAAAAGATACCACCATGGAAGAAAACAACAACGTTAAAAGCTTCAACATCCAGGACATCATGGCGATTCTGCCGCACCGTCCTCCCTTCCTTTTAGTCGACCGAGTCATAGCCACCGACTGCGACACCTACGTGGACGCCATCAAGAACGTGACCATGAACGAGCCCTTCTTCGTCGGCCACTTCCCTGGACAGCCCGTCATGCCGGGCGTGCTTATCATGGAATCCTTGGCCCAGGCCGCAGCCATCGTCGTTTTGTCCAATCCCAGATTCAAGGGCCTCATCCCATACTTCCTGACGATGGACAAAGTGAAATTCAGAAAGCCCGTCCAGCCGGGCGATCAGCTTCACTTAAGGATCGACATCATCTCCATGCGCTCCACCATGGGCAAATGCAAAGCCGTCGCTTCCGTTGACGGTCAGAAAGTCGCCGAGGGCGAACTGGCCTTCGCCGTCGTGATGAATAAAGAAGAAAAAGAAAACAAGGAATAAATCCCCCATGATCCATCCAACCGCAGTCATCAGCCCTGGCGCGCAGATCGCCCAGGACGTTGAAATAGGACCTTACTGCGTCATCGGCGAGAACGTCAAGATCGGCGCCGGCTGCGTCCTTAAGAGCCACGTCGTCATAGACGGCCTAACGACCATCGGCGAACGCAACACCTTCTTCCCGATGGCGGCCATCGGACAGAAGACCCAGGACCTCAAATACAAGGAAGGCAACAAGTGCTACCTTGAGATCGGCAACGACAACGTCGTAAGGGAATTCGCCACCATCCACTGCGCCACCCAGGACGGCAGCAAGACGATCGTCGGCAACCACAATCTCATCATGGCCTACTGCCACATCGCCCACGAATGCATACTTGGCGACAACATCATAATGAGCAACGCCGCCACCCTGGCCGGGCACGTCCAGGTCGGCGACTACGCTGTTCTTAGCGGCATGGCGGGCGTGCATCAGTTCTGCCGCATCGGAAAGATGGCCATGATCGGCGGCTGCACGAAAGTCACCATGGACGTCGCTCCCTTTACGCTCGTGGACGGCGTGCCGCCAAGATGCGCCACCATCAATAGAGTTAGGATGAGCAGACTCGGCATCCCCGACGAGACCATCCAGAAGATGAACCAGGCCTACAAGATCATCTTCCGCCAGGAGCTGAAGCTGAAGGAAGCCGTGGAAAAACTCAAACAGGAATACCAGGACGTTCCGGAGATAATGGAACTGGCCGACTTCCTAACCAAATGCGAGCGCGGCCTGACAAGGTAAAACAAAAAAGCGCAAAAAAAAGAGCCCGCTTCAAGCGGGCTCTTTTTTTATTCCTTGACCAGGTCGAGGTAGTTGATGTTGAACTGCCCGCCCAGAGAGACGATCTTCAGTTCCTGCTGACCTTCCGCGAGTTCTAGTTCCGCGACGTCAGAAGCGGTCTGCCAAGCCTGCCAGTTGCCGGTCTTCACCTTGTTTTCCCAAACGAACTTTTGCTGTCCGTTCAGGAGAACTTTCGCGGCGCCGGTTCCGTCCGGAGAGGAGAAGCGGACGCTCACTTTGTAGGTCCCGGGCGTTTTGACGTTAAGCTTGTAAGAGAAGTAACTTCCTTTGGCGCTGATGTGGGTAAGATTCCTGCCGCCCGTCTCATCCTCACAGGTCTCTGCGCCGAGGCCGGAACTGATCTTCCCGGCTTCCGTGCCAATGAGGCGCCAGAGGTTGCCTTCCGGCTGCTCAGTGGCCGCGAAGGGTTTCTTGGGAGCGTTTTTCGCGTACTGCGCGGCTTTCTTGAGCAGAGGCTTCACGCTTGACTTAAGCTCGTCCAGGGAGATGAGGCCGGCTTTGTACGCCGCTATGAGTTCTTTTGTCTCGCCCCAGGGCATCTGGATGTTGCAGCCGGCTTTGACCTCTTTCCAGCAAACGCTGTGGCTGCCCCAGTCGGTCGTGACGAAGCCGTCGAAGCCCCACTCGTCTCTCAGAAGGTCTGTGAGCAGCGCTTTCGATTCGGCGGTATGGATTCCGTTGAAGCAGTTATAAGAGCACATGATCGCCCAGGGCTTGGCTTCTTTCACGGCGATTTCGAAAGCCTTGAGATAAATTTCCCTCAGCGCTCTTTCGCTCAGCCTGGAATCGTTGTTGAGGCGGTTTTCCTCACGGTTGTTGGCGCAGAAGTGCTTCATCTCCACGCCGCGGTCGCCTTTCGCCTGCACGCCTTTGATCAAGGCGGCGGCCAGTGTTCCGGTCAGATAGGGATCTTCGGAGTAATACTCGAAATTGCGGCCGCAAAGAGGATCGCGGTGGATGTTGAGGCCGGGGGCCAGCCAGACGGCGATGCCGGCCTTCTCCATTTCCTCGCCGATTGAGCGGCCAATCTTGTTGAGAAGGTCCGTATCCCAGGTGCAGGCCAACAAAGCTTCCACGGGCCAGGCAGTCTGGGGCGTGTTGAGACGCAGTCCCGCCGGTCCGTCGGCGGTGTGCAAAGTCTCCACTTCGCGTTCGGACATGCTGCCCACGCTGCCCGTGGAGCTGATTCCGCTGCCCTGTCCGCAGGAGAGAGCCGCCAGTTCCTCAACCGTGAGGGAATCAATGAAATCGTCAAGCTTATCGGGATCGGCGACCACTTCCTCAAAGGACATGTCTTTTCCTTCGGGGAGCTTGTTGCACATATAACTCATTCTGCCAAGGCTGCTGCCGGCGTCGATGGCCAGTCCGCCGATCAGGGCATCGTAATCAGAACTGGTGTTTTTTATTTTCAGCCTATGATAACCGGGCTTCCCGAAGAAGCGTAAGGTCCTGACAGGGATCGTCGGCGGTTCTGACGTGACAGGCATGTCTTCGTAATTGCCCATATCAAGAGCGACGGCAAGTTTTGAGGCGCCGAGGGTTATAAGGGTGAGTTCATGCTCCTTTTCTTCGGAAAGGTAAATAAGATACTCCACCCAATTGCCTTTTGGAAGTATCAAGTTATAGCCGTTTGTGAAATTGAGCCCGTTGCCGGTCCAGGCGTTCCAGGAACGAAGCCTGAAAGTGAAAGGCGAAGTGATGCGGCCGTTGTCTTTCACAAGGCCAAGGGCTTCCTGATCTTCAATCGTTCCCTGATAGGGCGTAGCGTAGGTGCCGTCGGCTTTCAGAACGCTGGAAAGAAGAACAGGCGGCGGAAGCTTGGCCAGACCTTCCGTCTGAAGAATGTCTGTGCAGGAGCGCGTGTAGGTGGCCATGATGCCCTTTTCCTTGGCGTCCTTGACGGAATTGCCGACGTAGACATTGTAAGTGCCGGGCTCCATCAGATAGCAGCGCTTGGGGCTCTCCTGGAAAGTTTTCATCTGTTCCAGGGGGAAGGAGACGGTTATGGTCTCGCTCTCGCCCGGCGCGAGAAGTTTCGTCTTCTTGTAGGCGGCCAACTCCATGGCGGGATTGCCCAGCCTGCCCTGCGGACGCGAGAAATAGACCTGGACGACTTCGCGGCCGGGGAAACTTCCGACGTTCTTGATCTTCGCTTCCAGACTGAACTCTTTGTTGTCTATGGACGGCTGGAGCAATTCGTAGATGAACCTCGTGTAGGAAAGGCCGTAGCCGAAGGGATAGCGGACCTTCAGGCCCTCGGGATCGAAGGTCTCGAAATAGCGGTAGCCGACGTAAATGTCCTCTTTGTATTCCGTGTATTCCCTACTCTCCCTGAAGCAGGAGGAAGAAGGATAATCCTTGTACTCTTTGGCGATGGTGTCGGCCAATTTGCCGCAGGGCGAGAAATCGCCGCAGGCGACGTCCCAGAAGGCGTTGCCGCCCTCCATGCCGGGCTGCCAGACCAGAATAAGAGCGTCCACGGGATAGCGGTCGATAAAGGAAAGGTCGATGAGCGCGCCGCTGTTTATGACCAGCACGATCTTCTTGAAACCGGCCTTGGCGGTCTCATCTAAAAGCTTCTCCTCATCGTCGGTCAGGTAGTAGTCGCCCTTGCTGAGCTGCCTAGAACTGTTCTCGCCGCAGTTGCGGGAGATGAAGACGAAGGCGGCGGGATAATTCTCGGCGATCTTCTGCAGTTCCTCGAGCGTCGGGAAGTAATTCTCCTCGGCCTTGTATTTTTCCGCCAGCTCCTTGTCGATTATTATGTCGCCCTTCTCCGCTCTCGCTTCGGCGCCCATCAGGAAGTTTACGGAATAATAGGCGTTGACGTCTCCGGAACCGGTGCCGGTCTGGCTGAAGTGGATCTGGGCTTTTCCTATGAGAGCGACCTTTTCGCCCTTGGCGATGGGCAGAGCGTTCTTTTTGTTTTCAAGAAGGACCATGCCTTCCGCGGCGGCCTGGCGGCAGAGCGCGGCGTGTTCGGGATTGGGGGCGGGCGTTTCCGCGCAAACGAAACTCACAGCGCCGAAAAATATTAGCGCCGCCAAGGGAAGGTGCATTCTCATGATGTCTCCTTTAAGTTATTATTCTTCCTCTTCCTCGCTCTCGTCCTCGCCGGTCTTGATGCCGGATTTTTCACGGCTGTGGACTCTGGTGGCTTCGTCGACTTCTTTGCCGAGCGCGATCGTCATTTCCCTGATCTGCTTGAAGAATCTGTCGTTCCAGTCCACGCAGGATTTGAAGTTGCGGAAGGTCTTGTTGGCCTCGGTGATCTGGCCGTTGCTGATGGAGGCCCTGACGAACCAGGCCGTTATGCTCATGCAGTCCGCGGCCTCCTTGTTGAATTTCTTGACGAATTTCCTGACCTCGTCGCCGGCCTCTTTCCATTTGCCTTCGCTCATCAGCTGGGTGGCGCGGTCGCGGTAAACTTTCAGACTGAGGTCGTAGCGATCCTTCTTCGTTGTGTCGATGATCTTCTTCTCCATCGCGACAGCCAGCTCTTCGTTGCCGGCTTCGCGGGCCGCTTTGATGAGCTTCTGACGGCAGGAAGACGTGATGTCTTCGACGTAGCGGAACTGGCTTATCATGGCGTCCAGATGGGCGACCAGGTTGGTGGAGTTCGTCTTTTCAAGCAGCTGCGTCTTGAAATTCCAGGCATAGACGTTCTTCGGCGCCAGCTTGATGGCGTTGTCGATGATTTCAAGGGCCCTGTCGGGGAATTTTGTGAAAGAGAAGACGTGCGACATGTAGACCATGCGGTTGGCCTGCTTGTAGTCCTCCTTGGTGTAGACGTCGTCGGTAAGAAGCAGGAGCTGATGGTCCGTCAGATTCTCGCCGGTCTGGGGATCTTGGGCGTGGCCGACCACGTAGTTCTGCGAGGAGTAGCGCCCGCATTCCAGATCCCAAGTGTCGTTGTCTTTTAGATAGCCTAACCAGGCGTGCCAGCCGACGCGGCCGGAACCGCCGAAATAGAGGGTGGGAACGCCGCCAGCTTTGCCGACCGTGGAGGAATAGTAAGCCTGGTCGCAGCAGATGCCGCCGCGCTTTTTAATCTCTTTAAGGGAGTAGATCTCGTGCGGCCAGCTGTACTGGCCTTTTTCCACACGCTCGTAGACGTAATGGATGGAGCCGTAGGCGTTGCCGAGCCTGCTCCTGGTGTAATGGGTGTGCTGCTGGGCCCAGGAGAGTTCGGCGATCGGGGCGTTTGCGTTGATTATGAACTTTATGATGCCGGGATCGGTCTTGGTGAAGTTGCACTCGATGCTGCCCTTCTCGTTGGACTCGACCCAGAAATCGTAGCGCTCCAGATCGGTGTCGCTGTTGGGGACGACCGCGCCGTCCGGGACCTGTCCGTGAGGTTTCGCCGGAAGCGGCTGATCCCAGACGATGGCCAGGCCGATGGCCAGCTTGTTGTACTTCGGGAAAGTCTTGGGGCGCTTCAGGTAGTATTCCTGGATTATGCGCATGACGTTTTCCAGATTGTCCTTGGAAGAATAGGCCTCGAAGAAATTCTCCGTGAAGTCCCTGTTCGACATGATGTAGTTGAGGAATTTCTGGTCAAGGTTGGCGAGCTCCCTGCGGTGGGCGTGCAGGAAGGTGCACCACCTCTGCAAACCGACCATCGAGCACCACGCTTCCTCCTTTATTTTGGCGGGATCGTAGTTGTTGACCATCCATTGCGTCAGAGCCAGCACGTAATAGGCGTAGGGAGGGTTCTGGGCGATGGCGGTCGAGAGCTGCTCGAACTTTTTCGGCGTCCAATTGTCAAGCGTTATGCGGTGGATCGCCTGCGTTATGGCCGGCATATCCACGGAAACTTTCGCAACCGTGTTGCTTTCCTCAGCCGAACATAAGGTCGCCAGAAGAAAGACAAACATGGCAAGAAAAAGGATCACTTTCTTCATATCGTTACCATTCGGTTTATTTCATGCTTTTCCAAGCGGTTTCGACGATGTACTCAAGATCGCTCTCCTTGGGCTGCCAGCCGAGGATCGTCTTGGCTTTCGTGGAATCCGCCACCAGTTTCGGCGCGTCGCCCGGACGGCGTTCGACCATCACTTCGGGAATCTCTTTCCCGGTCACCTTGCGGCAGACGTCGATGACTTCGCGGACGGAGAAACCGTTTTCGGATCCTAGGTTGAAGATGCCGTTCTTCTTTTCCCTCTTCAGGTACTCAAGACCAAGGATGTGGGCTTCGCTGAGGTCGTCGACATGGATGTAGTCCCTGATGCAGGTGCCGTCGGGCGTCGGATAGTCGGTGCCGAAGACTTTTATGCTCTGGCGTTTGCCCTGGGCGACCTGCAGCACCAACGGAATGAGGTGCGTCTCGGGATCGTGGCGTTCCCTCAGCTGGCCTTCCGGATCGGCGCCCGCGGCGTTGAAGTAGCGGAAGATGCAGTAATGCATGCCGTAGGCCTTGCTAAAGTCGTCGAGGATCAGCTCGACCATGCGCTTAGACCAGCCGTAGGGGTTCAGAGGAGCGATCGGCGTATCCTCGCTGATGGGGACCTTCTTGACGTCGCCGTAAGTGGCGCAGGTCGAGGAGAAGATGAAATTGTTGACGCCGAAGTCGCGGCAGGCGGTGATGAGCGTCAGCGTCTGGGCCACGTTGTTCTTGTAATACATGTCGGGATGCTCGACGCTCTCTCCGACCGCCGCGAAAGCGGAGAAATGCATTACGGCCTCGATCTTATGCTCATTGAAGATCTTCTCCAGGATTGCCCTGTCGCCGATGTCGCCCTCGTAAAAATACGGGGTGACCACCGCGTCGCGGAAGCCTCGGGACAAATTGTCAAGAACGGCTACCTCGTAACCTTTTGCCATAAGACGTTTCACACAATGACTGCCAATGTAGCCGGCTCCACCGGTAAGAAGGATCATATTTTTTCCTTTTTGGTTGCGAGGATGACGCAATCGCGGCATCCCCAGATTAGATCGTTTATCTTTTCAAAATTCTTTTTCGCTTCCTCACCTAATCCGGAAGCGTCCAGGATCAACTGTTCGCTCTGCGGGAAAGGATGGAGGAACTTGATGTCGATGTCCTTGTAGCCCATCTGCTTCATGCGGTTCCGCAAGGCGACGGGATGAACCGGACGGACATGCGTGATGTCGCTGTAGAAATCGCAGGAGGCCACGTGCAGGTTCATGATGTTGGGGGTCTCCATGGCTATGAGACCGCCGGGCTTCAGGGCCTTAAGCGAGAGCGCGAGGAATTCGCCCTGCTCGGAAGGCGTCATGTGCTCGATCACGTGCATGGCGGTGACGGCCGCCAGGCTTCCCTCCTTCGCTTCCCTGAGGTATTGGAAGAGGTCCTTGCACTCCATGTTGAGGCCGGCTTTTTTGCCCCTGATGACGGCCGCCTCGTTGTTGTCGATGCCGAGAGCCGTAATCTTCTTTTCTTTCAGAAGCTCCAGGAGCTCGCCGCGGCCGCAGCCTAGGTCGGCTACAAGACCGCCGCCCTTGGCCGCCTTCTCAAGCAGCGGGACGTAAAATCCGAGGCGTTCCCTGATGTCCGCGACATCTCCCCTGCTCTCGTCTTCGAAGAGCTCGTAATCGGCGGAGTGCCAGGCTTTCTCGAAGTCGTCGAGAACACTGGGGGCGCTTTCCGCTTTGTTTTTCTTTCCGCCCGCGGCCACGGTGAAATTTCCGTTGGCGAGTTTTTCCTTCAGTTCTGAGAAGACGCCGCCAATGGCCGCGTTCCTAAGCTGCAGGTCGTCCACCAATCCGTGCAGTTCCTTGAAGCCGGCCTCGATGGAAGCGAGGCGCGCGGCCGCCTGTTCGCTGACGGATCCAAGATTCTTGATGCCCTCGTCAGCGGCGGACAGACGCTTGGCAGTCTCTTCGTTGGTCTGGCCGAGAGTCTTGATGCCCTCGTCAGCGGCCGACAATCTCTTGGCAGTCTCTTCGTTGGTCTTACCGAGAGTCTTGATGCCCTCGTCAGCGGCGGCCAATCTCTTGGCTATCTCTTCGTTGGTCTTACCGAGAGTCTTGATGCCCTCGTCAGCGGCGGCCAATCTCTTGGCTATCTCTTCGTTGGTCTTACCGAGAGTCTTGATGCCCTCGTCAGCAGCCGACAATCTCTTGGCAGTCTCTTCGTTGGTCTTACCGAGAGTCTTGATGCCCTCGTCAGCGGCCGACAATCTCTTGGCTATCTCTTCATTGGTCTGGCCGAGAGTTCTGATGCCCTCGTCGGCAGCCGTCAGGCGTTTGGCCGTGGTCTCGCCGGATTCAGCCAGGGCACGCACGGCGTTCTCCAAACCCTCCAGGCGGTCGCGGAGCGCGGAAACGCCGCTTTCGATATCGTTAACTTTGGCGCCCCACTTTTCCAATTGCTCCAGACGGGAATCAATTGTCCTCAAAGCCTCCTGGTTCCTTACTTCCGCCTCGCGGAAATAATTGAAGCGGCTGACCACTTCCTCGAAGCGATCCTGGAACATGTTGAGAAGCTTGACTACCGTGGCGTTGAACTCCACCTGGCGCGTGGCGTAGAGGCGCATGACGCGCATGAGAAGGCCCTTTATGCGGCGGAACCTGGTGTTCTGCGGAACCGTCCTGGGATCGTAGATCTTGGCGGCGTAGTCCAGCTGGAAGTACATTTCGTTGCCAAGGTGGATGTTCTCAAAATCCTTTCCCTGGGGGGCTTCCGGAGCCCTTCTCACTTCCGGCTGATCCGGATGCTCGAGATGATGTTTCACGCGGCGCAATAGCTGCTCCGTTTCCATCTCCTCTATCCTGGTGTCGAAATCTCCCTGATAATCCGGCATTATTCTAATTTCCCTTTTTCTAAGATTGATCGGTATTGCGCCACGGCCGCGGATATCGTTGCCTTGAGCGTGAATTTCTTTATCTGCTCTTTGCCTTTCAGAAGCAAAGCGGCGCGCAGTTTCTCATCCTGGTCGAGCTTGGCCACGGAGCTGGCGATGGCGTCGAGGTCCTTGGGATCGTCTATCAGAAGAGCCGCGTCCCCCGCCACTTCCGGAAGCGAGGCGACATTGGTCGTGACGGAAGGAGTTCCGCAGGCCATGGCTTCCAGAACCGGCAGGCCGAAGCCCTCGTAGATGGAGGGGTAAACGAGAAGCCGCGCCGCCGTATAAAGCGCCCCGAGGTCCTCCTCGGCCACGTAGCCAATAGGCTTGATCAGGCCTTTGGTGGAGGCGATCTTACCTTTCAGATCGTCGTTGAGCCAGCCCTGCGCGCCCGCCACGATAAGGGGCAGTTTGATCTTGTCGGCCAGCCAGGCCTCCACCACGGAACTGAGGTTTTTCCTCGGTTCCATGCTGGCCAAAAAGAGCGCGAAGCGTTCCGGCAGGGCGTATTTTTTCCTGACTTCCGTGACTTTTTCCTTCGCGGCGGGATAGAATTTCCGCTCGTCGAAGGCGCAGTAGTTGACGCCGCAGCGCTCGGGAGCGATCTTCATATATTTCATGAGATCGCGCCTGGTGTGCTCGGAGATGCAGGTGAAGAAAGCGCCTTTCTTAACTGATTCCTCGATATTCTTGGTGCAGAAAGCGATGGTCTCCTTCGTATGGAACTGGGGATGCGTGAGGAAGGAAAGATCGTAAATGGTGGAGATGACCGGCGCTTTCGTTTCCGGCATGGTCCAGCCGGTCGCGTGGACAAGGTCGACGCCCGGCACGCTGGTGTCGGTGTCGGCGAAGGCCGGCAGCGCTCCCCGCCACAAGGTGACGTTCTCTTTGTCGGGGCACTTGAGGTCGAAGCGGCTGAGATATTCAGGATGCGTGAAGCCTCTGAATCCCGGCAGCAGCTTGAACTCCAGGTCTTCGGGAGGGAATTCGTCCAGGCCGCGCGCCAGATTGATGATGTGGCGGCCGATGCCGGTGATCTGCTCGCCAATAGCGCGGCTGACGTCCAGGGCCACGGTCTTTCTTGCGGGATACGGAATGTAGTCGTTGAATTTGAGGTCCTTCCCCTGGATCTCGGAAAGTCTTTTCGCAATCCTGGCCGCGGTGTGCCTAAAGGTCCAGTGCGCGGCGACGTCCTCGGCCGCCCGGCGGCCCTTTTCTTTGGCCTCCTCCTGGTTCTCGAAAACGTGCCTCAAAAGCGCGGAGAGATGGTCCATGTCGGGGTCGGCCCATTTGAAGCCCTGGTAATAGGGGCATTTGGCCACGGCGGGAATGAGGCTCTTGACCTGCAGAGGATAGCCGTTATAGCTGTTCAGGAAGGTGGTCTGGGCGCTCCAGTTGGTGGCGATGACCGGGAGCCCGCAGGCCATGGCCTCGAGTATCGGCATGCCCCAGCCCTCGCCCCTGGTCGCCAGAACGAAACAGTCGGCGGAACGATACAGGCTGCCCAGCTGGTAGTAAGGCAGATATTTGTTGAAGATGAACTCTATCCGGCCGCCCTGGGGATCCAGGTCCAGGCTTCTTATGATGGCCGGAACGTCGACGCCCGGGTCGGTGCAGTTCGCCTTGCACAGAAGGATGACGGGATCCTTGGCCCGGAAGGTCCGATTGAAAGTCTTTATGAGCGCTTCCGGCGCTTTCCTCTCGCCCCACTCGAAGACCGTCAGGAACTTGAAGTCGTCGCAGACGGGAAACTTTTTGATGAGGGGGTTGAAGTAGTTGGTGTCAACGCCCAGCGGCATCAGATGGATGGGCTTCGTCACCCCGGAATTCCTGAAGGTCTCCACATTGAAGAAACTGGGGACCCACACCTCGTCCATCTCGTTGGCATGGCGGACCCATTCCTTGGGAAGGCCCGTCACTTCCAGCATCGTGAAGCCGATCTTGTAATTACCTATTCCCTTGGTCTTCGGGGTAACGAAGGCGTCGCCCTGCCCGTAGACCACGCAGGGAGCCTTCGGGTCAAGGGGCCTGGCCTTCATGACGTTGACGTTGTAATAGGGGGACATTTCCGGTTCTTCCAGCGGGAAGACCGTGCCCTCCCCGTAGAGATAGCGGTAAGAGACCGCCACGTTCTGAGCGTCGAGATGAAGGAGCATTTCCTTTGAACTCATAGCGTAGCCGTGGGGGCGGGAAACCGTCGAGATCCAGTTCACGTTCTGCGTATAGCGCGCCTCGCAGGTCTTCGCCCATTTCTTCTTGAAGATCCCCTGCGACTTTAAGAAAATGTCGTTGTGGCTGACCTTGTTCTCCTTGGTGGAGACGTTCTCGTGATGGACGATGGTGGCCGCGCCGCAGCAGACGGTCTTGTAGCCCGCGGCTTTTGCCCTGAGGCAATAGTCCGTATCCTCGAAATAAGCGAAGAAATCCTCGCAGAGAAGACCGATCTTATTTATGACTTCCCTCTTGATGTAGGCGCAGGCGAAGACCACGCTCTCCACTTCGGAGTTGTAGGGATACTGGTTCAGATTGGCCTCGTTGCTGGCCACCTGCTGGCCCCAGTATGGCCCGACCGGCATCCAGGCGCCCAGGTGCTGGAGCATGCCGTTGGCCCTCACCAGGCGGCAACCGACCACGCCGACATCCGGCGATTCGTAGGCCGCTTCCTGCATTTTTTCGAGCCAGTCGCCCTTCTCCTCAAGGATCTCGGTGTCATTGTTTAAAAGCAGAATGTCGGAATCGGGAGGAGTGATCTTTATGGCGACGTTATTGCCCTTTGGGAAGCCCAGATTGGCGTTGTTGAAAACGCACTTTATATCCTTCTGGCTTTTTAAGTACTCGATCGTTCCGTCCGTGCTGCCGTTGTCGGCCACATAGATCGTGTAGTTCTTATGCGTGGTGTAGCGCCTCAGGGTGTCGAGGCAGCGCTTGGTGTAAGCAAGCCCGTTCCAGGTCAGGATAATAATAGAAACATTTCGCATTTTCGTCTCGCAATAATAATAATCTGTATTTATTTATTATAGCAAAACAAAGGACGAAGCTGGGCTGAATAGCAAATCAGCCGTGGGGATGGAATTTTTTGTGCAGTTTCTTGAGGTGGCTGTATTCCACGTGCGTGTATTTTTCCGTGGTGACGACCGAAGAGTGGCCGAGCATCTCCTGGACGACCCTGAGATCGGCGCCGTGGATTATAAGGTGGGTGGCGAAACTGTGCCTAAGCACGTGCGGTGATATGTCTTTCTGGATGTCGGCTTCCTGAGCGTACTTTTTGATGCGCATCCAGAAGTTGATCCTGGTCATCGGCTTTCCTAAGCGCGTCAGGAAGACTTCCTTTCTTCTCGGCTCCTCGCAGCGCGTCGCGAGATAGTTTTTCACCGCTTCGCAGGCAACCTTCCCGATGGGGACGATCCTGGTCTTGTTGCCTTTGCCCGTCACCTGAAGATAGCCTTCCTCCAGGTCCATTTCCCCTTTTTTCAGTTTCACCAGTTCGCTGACGCGCAAGCCTGTGGCGTAAAGCAGTTCGAGCATGGCGGCGTCACGCAGACCGGAGGGCGTGTCCTTGTCAGGCGCGGCCAGGAGCCTGGTGACTTCCTCCTCGGTCAGAACGTGCGGCAATATTTTGGCCAGTTTCGGCGATTCGACCAGTTTCGGGATATCCTCTTTAAGATGCCCCTCCTCCACTCCGAAGCGGTAGAACATCCTTAAGCTGATGAGTTCCCTAGCCGCAGTGGCCGTCGCCACGCGCTCCTCGTAGCGTTCGCCCAAGTAATCCGTAATGGTGTCAGGCGCAACGTCGTTCCAGTCGGAAAGGCCCCGCTTTTCGCAATAGGCGGCGAAGCCTACCAAATCGCTTCGGTAGGCTTCGCAGGTATTGCGCGCCAGACCTTTCTCAACGCGCAGATATTCCTCGAACCACTTGATGGGCGGCCCGAAGTTATTTTCAGGCAGTTTGCTTATTTAAGTTTTCCTTTGGCGTTCTTGCCCTGCTTGACGTCCACGCTCATGGGGAAGCTGCCGGAGGCGATCCAGACTTTGCCCTTCTTGGCGGTGTCGGTGGCGGAGGTGCCGATCATGGCGAAGGTGAAAGGCAGGAACATCTGGCGGGCCTTGCCGGTGGCGGACTGGGCGTTCAGGCCCGTGGCGCCCCCGATGGTGGCTTTGCTGATCGAGAAGGTGACCTTCATGCGGCCGTCCTTCTTAGTCTTGATGTCGAGTTTCTTGACGCCGCCCTTGGGATCGACCACCTTGTGGAGGCGCTGGTTCTTCTTGACCTTCGTTTCCGTTCCGTCGCCGGGCAGGAAGAAGAGGTCGCTTCCAACGTAGAAAGCGATGTCGAAGTCCGAGAGGTTGGCCATCACGGAGGCGTGGTCGGTCATGTCGACGTTGAAGGAGATCTTAAGGGTGTCGGTCAGGGACTTTTTGAACTTCTGGCTGAAGCTGACCTTCTGGTCGGTCAGGGTGCCGTAGCCCTTGAAGTAGACCGGCGCGTTGTCAGTGTTGGTCAGCTGCTGGATCTCGGTGTTGTTGACGCCGATCATCAGCTTCGAGGTGACCCTGACGGCTTCCCTATCGACGTTCTGCTGCGGATAAGCGAGCGCGGAGGCCAGGTTCGGGGACTCGTTCGTCTGGATCGTGTTGGGCAGAACGGAAGTCTGGACCTGCAGGGCGACTTTTTCCATATCGCCGATCATGAAACTCGAGGGAGCCTGGGAGGAGCAGCGGCCGGTGAAGCCCACGTAGCGGTCCTTGGTCTCCTGGGTGGTGACGACGTAGTTGGCGGAGTTGTAGGGCTCCGCGTAGTCGTTCTCGATGGTGCCGTAAACGTCGGCGTCCACGTAGTGCGCGACGTTCAGGTTCGTGCTCTCGCGGGAAGTGATGATGTTGACCTGGTTGACGGCGTTGTTCTCATCGGGGATGTTGGCCACGGTGAAAATGAAAAGGTTCGAGAAGATCCCGGAGCCGTAGCCGACGAAGAGCTGGCTCTTGGGATAAACTTTCTCGGAACCGGGCACTCTCTGGGTCTCAACGTTCGTGCCGGAAGATTTCAGGCGCATGGAGGCGTCGTTGACATTGTTGTTCTGGATGTCAACTTTGTAGGCCAGAGCACCGACCTTTCCGTCGCCGTTGATCTCCACCTGGATATTGGTGTTTTCCAATACCGCACCCAACGCCATGCCGCAAAAGACGGTTATGGCGCCTAAAAGGTAAACCTTACGCATAATTAATCCTCTCCTACAAGGGTTAAACGTTTGTTTGATTATTATTGTGTCATTGTACCATATATAGTGGAAAAAGAGCAAGCCTTCCCCAAGGTCTAGCCCCCAGGGGCCCCCTAAGGAACCGTTTTGACTTACAGAGGCGCTTTTGGTAGACTACATATCCCTAACTTAGTGTATAATGTATTTGTAAAAACGTAACGAAAGGAGACCTTTTATGAGAAGCAGACTTTTCTTCGCTCTTTTGGCGGTGCTTTTCTCCGCCTCTGTTTGCGTTTATGCAGAGACTATCACTATGGCCAACAAGAAGACCTACACCGGCGAGATCCTCGAGATGGACAACGACGGCGTCAAGCTGAAAGACAAGAGCAAAGGCATGACGGTCTTTTTGAAATGGGACAACATGAACCTTCCCTCCATAAAGGAGCACAATCCGGACCTCTACGAGCAGAAAGTTGCCGAATTGAAAGCCAAGATGGAAAAGCAGAAAGAGGAGCTCGGCCTTGTCAAATACACCTCCCCCGAAGGCAAAGAGATCTTCGTGACGCCTGAAAGGAAAGTGGAGCTCGAGAACCGCGCCAAGGGCCTCGACCTTTACCAGGGAAAGTGGCTCCCGACGAACCAGGTCGCCGAACTGAAGCTCGAAGTCGAAATGAAGAAGCAGGGCAAAGTGAAGTACGACGGCAAATGGTACAACCAGGAAGAAGTTAGGGACATCGAGACCTTCAAGAAAAACAAAGGCTTGAGGATCGGTATGAAAGCCGAGGAAGTGAAGGCCGCCTGGGGCGAGCCGACCAACATTCGCAAATCCTCCGACTTCTCTTCCAGGAAGCGCGAGATGTGGGTCTACACCAACGAGGAAAAGGAAATCGAAGACAGAGTCGTGATGGAGCAGGACCAGGTCCTGCAGATCATGACCAACCAAACCATAGAAGATTTTTAATAACAAAAAATAAAGGAGAATAACCTATGTCCAGACATCCCAGTTTCGGGCGCGGCGGCATCACCAAGAAACGCAACGTCCTCAAACGTCTTGAGCGCATCGACCTGCTCAGAAAACAGAACCGCTACAAAGAAGGCCAGACCGTTTACGGACTGCCCAAAACCAAATTCGAACAGTAAGGAAAAATGAGAACACCCGTCATTGCCGGCAACTGGAAAATGAACAAGACCGTTGCCGAAGCCGTCGCCCTCGCCAGCGAGATCAAAGAGAAAGTCGCCGGCGTTGAGAACGTCAAGATCATCGTTTGCCCCGTCTTCACGGCTGTCAAATCCGTGGCCGACGTTTTGAAAGGCACGAACGTCAAAGTCGGCGCCCAGGACATGTACTGGGAAACCTCCGGCGCTTATACCGGCGAAGTGAGCGGCGAAATGCTCCTTGAAGCCGGCGCCGAATACGTCATCATCGGACACTCTGAACGCCGCCAGTATTTCGGCGAGACGAACGAGACCGTCAATAAGAAACTCAAGAAAGCCCTCTCTATCGGCCTGAAGCCGATCGTCTGCATCGGCGAAACTTTGGCTGACCGCGAAAGCGGCGCGACCGAAGCCGTCGTCGAGAAGCAGGTTAGAGAAGGTTTCGTCGGCCTCACCGCCGAGGAGATGAAGGGCACCATCATAGCCTATGAGCCCGTCTGGGCCATCGGCACCGGCAAGACCGCCACGGCCGAGCAGGCCGAGGCCGTCCACGCCTTCGTCCGCAGCCTCATCTCCCAGATTTGGGACAAGGAGACCGCGGACGCCGTCGTCATCCAGTACGGCGGTTCTATGAAGCCCGAGAACGTCGCTTCCCTTTTGGCCCAGCCGGACATCGACGGCGGCCTGATCGGCGGCGCGGCCCTGAAGGCTGATTCTTTCGAAAAACTGGTCAAGTTCTAATTTGACCGAAACAAAAAGCCATGCCGCGAAAGGCATGGCTTTTTTATTTCCTGAACAAAATACAGGAGGAGAAAAAATGAAAAGAGGCATAATCTTCATCTTAGCTTTTGTTTTCGCCATGACTTTGCTTTCCGCTCCAAAAGAAGAGGAAGCCTGGGTCACGAAATGCAAAAAGTTTAAGCTCTTCGGCGTTTCCCTTGGCATGACTGTCGGACAAGTCCGCTCCGTCTTCATAAAGGCTCCGAAGACAACGCTCCTCCCCTGGTACGAGACTACGCCGTACAATTCCTATTTCCGCTTTGACCTCGACACCGGTTTCGGCCCCTTGAGCACTCCGCTGGAACGTTTCCTGGACATCGGTTTCGCGCCCATACCGACCAACACGCCGAAAAGATCCGAGGTCCGCGTCACGTACGACAATCCCTATTCGAAATCGTATCCCATGATCGAAAACCACGATCCCGGGAACGGCACCGATGAGATACTGCCCTACATCCAATACTCCGCCAAGTTCCACGATTACATTGTCTACACCAACACGATCTTCCTGAGCAAAAAAACGCTGAAAGTGAGAACGCGCGCCGATATGAAAGTTTATTTCAACGCTAATAACAAAGCGGTGGCCATAAACGTGCATTTATACAACATGCGCGACGAGGAAAAGGAAATCGCCTTGAAGCAGTTGAACGAAAAATACAGCATAAAGATGGAACTCAGCGACCTCGACTACTACACCTACGAAGTCGTTCCCGCTTCCGGCGTTCTGCTGCAGTCGCATTGGAAAAGCAATTACAACTACAAACCCTCCGACAAAAACGCTCCTCCCCTTAACAGCCGCCGCTGGGAAGCCGACAACTTCTATTACCACGAGGCAGAATATATGAAGGCTCTGGAACAAAAGAAACTTAAAGACCCCCTTATGGATCTTCTCTGATGACTAAACCGAAAATATATCTGAGCGGCCCCATCATGGACGCCGACCCCCACGGAGCCCGCGAATGGCGCTCCAAAGCCAAGGAGCTCCTTTCCGAGAATTTCGATCTCCTTGACCCCATGCGCCGCTCTTTCGTTGACCGCGCCGTTGACTCCGCCAACGAGATCGTGCGCTTCGACCTCCAGGACGTGGACGACGCTGCTATAATCCTCGTCAACTATTCCAAGCCCAGCATCGGGACGGCCATGGAAGTCTTCTACGCCGGACACGTCAGGGACAAGTTCGTCGTAGCCTTCTCGCCCTTCTCCTTCCAGGACAGCAGCCCCTGGATGGTCAAATACTGCACCAAGATCCTGCCCTCTCTGGAAGAGGCCGCCGAATACATTAACACCAACTTCGCGAACAAATGAAAGGAATCGTTTTAGCCGGCGGCGCCGGCACCAGACTGCGCCCCCTTACCACCATCACAAGCAAGCAGCTTCTCCCCGTCTACGACAAGCCGATGGTCTACTATCCCCTGCAGACTCTTTTGGACGGCGGCATAAAGGAAATTCTCTTCATCGTCGCCCCGGAAAGAGCGGCCGACTTCATGCGTCTACTTGGCTCCGGCAAAGATTTCGGCGCGGAATTCTCCTACAAGATCCAGGACAAGCCCGAGGGCCTCGCCCAGGCTTTCATCATCGGCTCCAACTTCATCGGCCATGACGACGTCACGATGATCTTAGGCGACAACATCTTCGTCGGCAACGACAGCTTCCTCCACGATTCCATCAAGACCTTCAAATCCGGCGCCCGCGTCTTCGCCAAGAAAGTCCCCGATCCCGAACGCTTCGGCGTCGTGGAATTCGACAAGGACATGCAGGCCGTCTCCATCGAGGAAAAACCCAAGGCCCCCAAGAGCGACTACGCCGTGACCGGCCTTTACATCTACGACAACTCCGTCGTCGAGAGAGCCGCCAATCTGAAGCCCTCCGCCAGAGGCGAACTTGAGATCACAGACCTCAACAATCTCTATCTTAAAGAGAACGCCCTGGACGTCAGCATCTACGAGGGCGAGTGGCTCGACACCGGCACCTTCGACTCCCTCCTGGACGCCGGCATAATGATCCGCGAACTTAGGAAAAAATAATCAGTCGATAGTTTCGGCTTGGACGGAACCGTCCTGAAGCGTGACCTTGAAGGTTTTGCTTTCCTTCAAGGCTTTGGCAGTTGTCAGAACCTGCCCGGAAGGGCTCTCTAAGTAAGCGTAGCCCCTTTTAAGGACGGAAAGGGGGCCTAGGGCATCAAGTATGCCCCTTGAACGAGAAAGCCTGTTTTCGTGGCGTTCTAAGAGTATTCCCGTATCTTTGCGGAAATGATTGTCGAGATCGGCGACTTTTTGCTGAAGCGTTTCGATCATCTGGTTCGGCTTGTCGATGAAACGTACCGTGAGATCGTCCACTTTCTGCATGAGCGTTTCGACGATGTGGACCGGTTCCCTGAGGGCGTAATGTTTCAGGCAGGCAAGCACGTCGTCCGATCTGTCGTCGATAAATTCGTTGACACTGTCGTTGAGGCGTTCGATCAGATCGCCTACCGTGAATTTCCAGTCTTCCATGGTCTGGACAACGAGCTCCGCGGCCGCGCTGGGAGTGGGCGCCCTAAGGTCGGCCACCATGTCGGCAATAGTCCAGTCGGTCTCGTGACCTACCGCGGAAACGGTCGGGATCTTCGAGGCCGCTATGGCCCTGGCCACGCCCTCGTCGTTGAAGCACCATAAGTCTTCCATGCTGCCGCCGCCGCGGCCTATGATCAAAACGTCTATGGGCGTCTCTGGATGCTGCTCGTTGTAGAGATTGCAGTTCTCTATGGCGGCGATTATGGAAGCCGGAGCGTCTTCGCCCTGAACAAGAGCGGGCGCAAAAACAAGCCTGCATGGGAAGCGGCGGAAAAGCACGTTCTTGACGTCCCTAAGGACCGAACCGGAGGCGGAGGTGACGAAGCCTATGGTCTTGGGGAAGACTGGCAGAGGGCGTTTCCTTTCCTCGGAGGTCAGGCCTTCCTCTTCCAGTTTCTTTTTCAATTGCTCGAATTGGATCTGCTTGGAACCCAGTCCGCAAGGCTCCATGTCCTCGCAGATGATCTGGTAGCGGCCGCTGGGGGGATAGATGTCGACTTTGCCCCTGACTATAACGAGCATGCCGTTTTCCGGCAGGAAGCGCAGCTTCCGATTGGCGTTCCTGAACATGGCGGCGCCGATCTGAGTTTCCTCGTCCTTTAAGGAAAAATAATAGTGGCCGGAGGACTGTTTTACGAAGTTGCTTATCTCCCCCACGACGAAGACTTCGCAGAAATTCTCGTTTATGAGCCTTTTCAGCTTGTACGTCAGCTCGCTGACGGTCTGCGGCTTCAGCTCGTCAACTTCTTCTTCTTCCTCAGGTTCAGAAACAGAGAACTCCCCGGGCTCTTTGAAGAGATCGGGGAGTTCGTCTTGATATGCCTTTTTCTTTCTAGGCATAAAGTATTAGTTGACAGTCTGCATCTCGATGACGAGGCCGCCCTGAGTCTTCTTCATCGGGCTGGTCTGGGGAGCAGCCGGCGCAGAAGGAGCGGCAGGAGCGGCAGGCGTTGTCTGCTGCGGAGCGGTCACCTTGATCTCCATCGACTGGGGCTGCGGAGTGACGGTCACTTCGCTCTCAAAGAAGGTTGGCTGAGCAGGCTGGGTCGGCTGAGACGGCGCGGCGGGGGTCTCCTTTTCGACTACGATCTCGGGCTGCTGCAGCTGGACGAATTCCTGGCCGTTGAGCTTGTCGAGTTCGTTCTGGGCGGCGGAAAGAGCTTCGGCCTTGGCCTGGGCTTCCTTGGCCGCTTCTCTCGCGGCCCTGGCGGAGGCGACGGCGGCGTCCTGGGCCTTCTGAGCTTCAGCCTTGGCGGCTTCCACTTTTTCCCTGGCCAGCTCTTTGGCGTCCTTTTCCCTGGCCTCGGCTTCAGCCTTGGCTTTGGCTTGAGCCTTGGCCTTGGCTTCCGCCTTGGCTTCGGCCTCTATCCTTCTGGCTTCCTCTTCCGCGGCGGCGAAAGATTCTTCCTCGGCGGGCTTCGTTTCCTCAGCTTTTTCAAAAGCGGATTCCTCCTCGGCTATTTTCCTTTCAGCCTCGGCCCTAGCTTCGGCTTCTTCCCTGGCGGCCTGTTCCGCGGCCTGGGCTCTCTTCTTGCTGCCGGGGGTCTGGAAAGAGTAGACGGCCTCGTCGACGATCCCCTTCACTTCGTCAGCCTGGCTGGCGAGGCAGGCGAAGTCCATGGAATAGATGTTGTCGTCGGCGCAGATGAGGTAACCGTAGTGCGTGACGTCGACGGTAAGAAGAGCGTTCTCGGTGGAATTCTCTTTGCCCTTCCAGGAGAAGGCCACGGAAGGTTCGCCGCTGATCTTCACCAGCGCGGGAGGCTCTAAGAGAGAGCTTTTGCCTTCCAGGCTTTCTTTAAGTTTCAGAGCGGTCTCACCTTTTTCCATGTCGAAGGGCCTCAAGGCGTCTATGCGCATTTGGCTCCTGAAGCCGTTGTCGACGGGCGCCAGGGCCATGACCGTATTAGGCATAGTGTCGTCGCCGGGGACGACGTCCCAATCGGAGGGCAGAACGACCGAGCAGCCGTTCGCGAAATCGAAGTTCGTGGACTTGGGCGCGGAGGAGCAGGCAGCCAGGGCCAGCGCCGCGCAAAGAATGACAAGAATGTTTTTCATAAGCCTTTGCCTTTGCTTGTTGATTAACGTCCTATCTATTTTACCAAAAGGCGGCTTATTTGAAATCAAGGAGTTTTGTTAAAATAGATTGAACCGTTAATTTTTTTAATTCAACACCATATCTGCCAATTCGGAGATAAAAAAATGTCCTATCTTGAACTGCAAAGCGTGAAACGCCGGCTGCACGGCTTTCTTCCCAGAATCTCAGCCAGGTGCGTAAAAGCCCGAAAGGAAGCGAATGAAGTATTCATCGCTCCCTGCGGCTACAAGGAAAGCAACACCCCTCCCCCGAAGAAGGATTTTGTCCCCTACGAGCAGGATTCCGTCTGGGCTAAAACGAGGGAAAAGCACTGCTGGTTCCGCGTCAAATTCAACGTCCCGAAAGAGTGGGGCAAGGATGACCTTTACCTCAACATCAAGCCAGAAAGAGGCTGCGCCTGCCTGACCACCCAATACACCGCCATCAAAGACGGCACGGCCATCCAGGGCATGGACAGCAACCACACCAGAGTTAAGATCGAAGCTAGCGACAAGGAGCTTTACCTCTACGCCTATTCCGGCTGCCCCATCGACCACATCGTCTCTTTCGCCTGCGAACTGCAGCTCGTCGATCCGGAAGTTGAAGCGCTCTATTACGACCTGAAGGTATTGGAGAACGTTTTAAAGTTCGGTGATGAGGAAAGCCTTCTCGTCGCTCAGGCCAAGGACGCCGTCAACGGCGTTATCAACAGACTGGACACGAGAGATTTCGAAAGCCCGGACTTTTCCAAGACCGTCTCCGAGGCGAGAAAATATCTCAAGGAAAACTACTACGCGAAGCAGACCCCCATAGACGAGGCCGTCTACAACATCGGCCATACCCACATCGACGTCGCCTGGCTCTGGCCCATGCGCCAGACCAGGGAAAAAGCCCAGCGCTCTTTCGCGACCGTCATCGCGCTGATGGAAAAATATCCCGAGTACAAGTTCATGTCCTCGCAGCCTGCGCTTTATTATTTCGTCCAGCAGGACGACCCCAAGCTCTTCGAGAAGATCAAAGCGCGCGTCAAAGAAGGCCGCTGGGACATCGAAGGCGGCACCTGGCTGGAAATGGACTGCAACCTCACTTCCGGCGAGAGCCTTTGCCGCCAGCTGATCTTCGGCCAGCGCTATTTTGAGGAGAACTTCGGACGCCGCACGCGCTCTTTGTGGCTCCCCGACGTCTTCGGCTACGCCGCCGCGCTGCCGCAGATCCTGATGCTCTCCGGCGTCGACACCTTCGTCACATCTAAGATCAGCTGGAACGAGACCAACAGGATGCCCTGGGACATTTTTGAGTGGCAGGGCATCGACGGCACCAGGATACTTTCTTATTTCATCACTTCCCAGGACAGCGACAAGGGCAAGCCCGCTTCCCGTTACACCACCTACACCGGCGACACGCTGCCCTCCTGGCAATTCGGCACCTACCGCCGCTTCGTGCCCAAGGAAGCCTGCGACGCCGTCCTCAACACCTACGGCCACGGCGACGGCGGCGGCGGCCCCACAGCCGAAATGATCGAGTATGTCGCCCGCCAGAAAGACGGCCTCACCACCCTTCCCAAAGCGAAATTCGCCACCGCCACGGAAACGCTCGCCAAGATCCATGAGAAAGCCAAAACGGTCGAGCTGCCCGTCTGGCGCGGCGAACTCTATCTGGAATTCCACCGCGGCACCTACACCTCCGTGGCGGGCGTCAAAAAAGGCAACAGGCGCGCGGAATTCAACCTCCAGACCGTCGAGAATCTGGGCGTGCTGGGCAATTCCTTTGGCCTCGCGAAATTCTCCCAGGAAGAATTGGCGGACATCTGGCGCTGCGTTCTGACCAACCAGTTCCACGACATCCTGCCCGGCTCTTCCATCAACCTCGTCTACGACGTGACGCTGAAGGAACTGGCGGACTGCAACGCGGCCCTTCTAGACAAGAAGCAATCCTTCGCCAAACTTATCGCCGGCAAAGTCAAAGCCAATGACAAAGGGCTCGTAGTCTTCAACCCGCACGGCGTGAAGCTGACCGCCAACGTGAAAACGAGTGGCGGCTCCACCCTGGTCAAAGACATTCCCGCCCACGGCTGGAAAGTCGTTCCCGAAGCCGAAGTCATAAGCAAAAACACCATCTCCGCCTCCAAGACTTCCCTGGAGAACGACAAAGTTAAGCTCTCCTTCGACAAATACGGCCGCGTCAGTTCCTTCGTCGCGAAGGAAGCGAAACGCGAGCTCGTGGAGAAGGGGCAAGCCTTCAACACGCTTAAATTCTACGAAGACATCCCGGAAGTTTACGACAACTGGGAGATCAAGGACTACGCCACCGAAAAGGGCTGGGACCTTGGCAAGCCCACCGAGACTTCCGTCGTCGAGGACGGCTCCCGCAAGGGCGTCCGCTTCGTCTTCGCCTTCGGGAAATCGAAGCTGGTTCAGACCGCCTTCCTGACGGAAGGCAGCGCGAGAGTCGATTTCGAGACGGAAGTCGACTGGCAGGAAAACGAAAAGGTCTTGAAGGCCGAATTCCCAACCAACCTCATCTCCGACTACGCCACCTACGACATCCAGTTCGGTTCGGCCCGCCGTCCCACTCACCGCAACACAAGCTGGGACCAGGCCAGATTCGAGGTCTGCGCCAACAAGTACATGGATCTCTCCGAGCCCGACTTCGGTTTGGCGCTGCTTAACGACTGCAAGTACGGCCACTCCTGCCTCGGCGGAAAAATGGCCATAACGCTTCTTAAGAGCTCCAACGATCCCGACCCGGACTGCAACAGAGGCCAGAACTCGTTCACCTATTCTCTCCTCCCCCACGCGGGCGGCGCCGAGAATCCCGAAATACTGAAAGAAGCCTACGCTCTCAACGAGCCCATGTTCGCCGTGCCCGTAAAAAAGCAGGGCGGTTCTCTCCCCGCGGAGTATTCCTTCATCACCTCCAGCACGCCCAGCGTCATAGCCGAGACCGTCAAGGCTGCCGAGAACGGCAAGGGCGCTGTCATCCGCTTGCTCGAAACGAAGGGCACGCATACAGAAGCGACCTTAACCTTCGGAACTACGCCGAAGAGCGTTACCCTGACGAACATACTGGAAGACAAACTCTCCGAGATCCCGGTCAAAAACGGCGGGATCAAACTTACCTTCCATCCCTTCGAGATCAAGACCATCAGGGTGGAATAAAGCAAAAAAAAGCGCGCCTCGCGGCGCGCTTTTTTTGTTTTGTTTATTTGAAGTTGGGAAGGAATTTCTTTTCGGCCTTGTAGAGCTTCAGGAACATTTCCCTGATCTCTTTGGGCGTGCAGACAGCCGAGGTCAGGGGATCTAAGTAGAGGGCCTGGATGGCCTGCTCGATAGATCTGTTCACTGCCGCCTGGGCCGCCTGCTCGAACATGTTCATGTCCGCCGCGCAAATGGCCGCCATGGGAGTCGGCAGAGCGCCGTAGCGGAGGGGCTGGACGCCGTTGCGGTCGATAAGGCAGGCGACTTCCACGCAGCCGTCGTGCGGCAGGTTGCTGATAAGCGGGCCCGCGCCGTCAAGGCTCGTGTTAAGGACGTTGCCGTACATTCTGAAGGGCGAGTTCTTCTCGATGGCTTCCACGATCCAGGAGGCGTATTCGTGGCCTCTGGCGCCGCCGAGTTCTCTTTTGCCGGTGTACATTTCGGTCCTGATCTTGTCCGCGTCCCTGCGCCACTTGGGGTATCCGTCGGCGTAGAAGCCTTCCTCGCCGTCGTAACCCGGACGGCAGTATTCGTCGCGGTGCTTCTTAGAGGTGCGGTACAGGCTGATGTATTCGGAGAGGTGGCCGGAGGATTCGGTGATGAAGGCGCCAAAGTGCACCATCATGTCTTTCCTCACCAGGTCGGGGTTGTCGTCTTTGTCGACGTTGGTGCCGGCCTTGAGGTCACGGATGGCTTTCTTGATGAGCAAGGGATAGAGATCCTTGCCGTGGTGTTTGAGTTTCGTGAACCAGGCGAGGTGGTTGATGCCGGCGCATTCCCATTCCATTTCCTCGTAAGGAATGCCGGCGCGTTTGGCCAACAGTTTCGAGGTGCCCTGGACGGAGTGGCAGAGGCCCACGCATTTCATTTTGGAATAGCGCAGCGTGGCCAGCGTCATGATGTTCATGGGGTTGGTGTAGTTCAAAACGAGCGCGTTGGGGCAGAGCTCCTCGGCGTCGTGGAGAATGTCCATCCAGACGGGCACGGTCCTCAGGGCCTTCATAAGGCCGCCGGGGCCGATGGTGTCGCCGATGCACTGGGAGACGCCGTACTGCAGGGGAATGTCATTGTCGAAGCGCACGCATTTCACGCCGGAGACCTCGATGGAGTTCACGATGTAGTCGGCGCCGGGCAGGGCTTTCCTTCTGTCGGTGTAAGCCGTGATCTTCCACTCTTTCTCCTTGCCGAATTTCTGGCAGAGAGCCTTGATCAAGTGGAACATAATGTCGAGACGTTTGGCGTCGATGTCCACCAGAGCGATCTCGCCGCCCGGCATATCGGGCATCTGCATGAAGTCCTTGGAAAGCGAATGGGCGAAGCCGCTGCCCGCTCCCATGTGGACGATCTTGATCTTACGGTAGCCTTTGCCGGGCAGGCCGATGGTACTGACAACTGAATTCATGTGGGCGTAGTGCCCGCCGATCTCTTTCTTTGCCATTTGTTACACCTTGTTTTGGGGTTTAATTTTATTTGGAGG
>JAGCDY010000107.1 GCA_017650925.1 bacterium | reverse complement strand
CGACCAGAAGTCCTGGTGGAAGGAAGCCACCTTCGGCATGGTCAAAGCCAACTTCGTGGTCGTCACGAACCTCGACATTTTCCCGCTGATGACCAGCGGCCGCCGCTTCAACCAGCAGAGCTATTACGACTATTGGAAGAAAGGGGAGAAGGACAAGCATCCCGGCGGCGCCTTCGACTACGCGCACTTTCTGACCAACGACGTGCCCTGGATGATCCCCGCCATTGAGAGGGGAGACATCGACCAGGTCTGGCTCTACGGCTGGCCCGGCATGGACACCAACGAGACCAGGCTTTTCGGCAAGGGCGCCTTCGGCTGCAATTCCTTCGGCTTCGGCCGGCTCATGAACGACAGGATGTTCATGATGTGCATGCCCAGCATCGAAAGATCCGACACGCCTATGGAGAATTTCGGCCACGGCTGCGAATGGCACCTGGGCGGCGCCTTTCACAACTACGTCTATTCCTTCGACAACGGCATCGACTACACCAATTCCCACGACATGGCGCTTTACAGGGCCCACGGCAGCGAGTGCACCGACAACGTCAACATAGGCGACGTGCACTACGCCCCCAACTCCGTTAGGGACTACGACTGGGGCAACACCACGCCGGTCATGAGCTACGCCGACTGCTGGTACGACTATCCCAACATGACCAACTGGGTCCCCAGGAGCATGACCTGCGCCGACTGGGGCAACGGCGTCAACTACAAGCACAAAATTTGGTTCTTCAAGCATATGCCCGAGAAGGTCGGATTAAGGCGCGGACACATGATGAACTGGATAACGAAATACATGAACTTCAACGTGGCGGCCTACCCAATCGGATCCCATGAAACGATCCGCCAGGAGGACGTCGATCTGGCGGGCTTCTTCTCCTTCGAGATGAAGGTCCCGGAGGGCACGACGCAGCTGGTCGTGCGAGTCAAGACCGGGCTTCCCGTGCTCTGCGGCCTCAGGAAAAATTACATTCCCTTCTTTGACCGCTACCAGCAGGACGGCTTCGTTTACGACGATCTGTCCTTAAGCCGTGAGACGGAACACACCTTCACGCTGACCCAGGACGACTGCTACGACAAGGGTTTGGAAGGCAGATGGTATATCTCCTTCGGCAGCGCCTACGGCCACGGGAACGTGGTCACCAGCAGACCTTTGAACTCCAACACCTTCTACACCGTCGAAATGGAGCTCTCGCCCAAGCCGGCGCCCTTGGACGGTACGGAATACGTTGAAGTGACGAAGCCCGCGGCGGGGGACATCTACCGCACCATGACGGAGCCCATAGAGTGGGAATACAAGGCCCCCTCCGACGGCTGGCGCGCCTTTTACCTCTCTTACTCCACCAACGAGTTCCAAGGCCCCTGGATCGACATCTGCGAGGACTACTACTACGAGCTGGACAAAAAATTCAGCTGGAACACCTTCCCTTACAGGCAGGTCACCGACAGAGCGGTCGTCAGGATCATCGCCGAGGACCTCCACGGCCACAACGTGACCAACTATTCCGGCATCTTCGGCATCTCCACCGACCCGATCCCGGAACCTGCGGTGGCTATTTTTGTGCTAGCCGCGCTGGCTTGCTTGGGCCTCAAGCAAAGATAAAGAATCTAGCTAAGGCGGCATATACCCCTCGCTCACGGACTACGCGCGCATGGCCTTGATTTGCGTCCTCCGTGAGTTCGCTATGGGGTATATGCCGCCTTAGCTTATGTTCATATCCTGGGGACATCCTGTGCTCAACCACGGGAAATTTACAAGTTATCCACAGGAAGCTAAGTTCAGCTTCCGATACTAACCACCGATAAAATAGATAGTTATGAACTTTTACGAGGATTATCCCCAATTTATCGACAGACGTTTGCAATTGGAACAGGCAAATGATAAAATGGCAATCCCACTTTAAATTTCGGGAAGTACCTTTAGCTTATGTTCAAGAAAATCTTTTACGTTTTGCTCGTTCTGGCGCTCGCTGCCGTGGCGTTCTTCGCTTTGTGGAGAAATTCCGGTTCGGAAAGAGAGATGCAGAAATTGAAAGCCCAGATGTATGACCTGCAGAAGCAGGTGGAAAAGCAAAGCGTAGCGCAGAAGGAAGCGGAAGCTCAGGTCGCCAAGGAAGAGGAGAAGAAGGAAGAACACAAGATCATCTCCGAAGCGGTGACGGCTCCTTCCAAGACGCCTCCCTCCGTCGTCCGCCCCGCCGGCGCCGAAGCGAAGAGCTCCCTGGTCTCCGTGGCTGACTCGAACGATTTCGCCCAGAGTTTGGCTGACATCCAGGAAGAAGTCAAGGAGCAGGCGCTCAAAGAGACTATCATCGACGTGGCCGAAACGGTCACAAACGACACTCGCGCCATCGACATGTCCGAAGTCGACGCCATGATAAAGGAAGCGGAAGAAAAGCTGGTGGCCCAGTACGGCGCCCAGATACTGGAAAAGGAAGAGAAAGCTAAGAAGGCCGAGGAAGAGGTTTCTCTCAAAGTGGTTGAGGAAGTGAAGAAAGAAGAGGAAAAGGTCGAAGAAAAAGTCGAGGAAAAGGTGGCCGTCTCCGCTCCCTCCTGGCAGAACGAGAGCGAGCTTCCCGGAGCGACGCCCGTAGTCAGCATCGACGAATCCGTCACTCAGAGGCTTAACAACCTGTCCACGAAAGTTGAGAACAATTACGCTTCTTCCAAAGACGTCATAAGGCCGGTGCACAGCGACGCTCCCTCCTGGACGCAGAATGCTGAGAAACCTGCCGAACCGGTCGTTCAGCGCACTACCAGTCTGAAGCCGGCGTCCGAAGTCATCGTTCCCCTGACCGCCAAAGAGGAAGTCGAGAAAGACATTCGCGCGGAGGAGCTCCGCAGGAAGCCGGAAAGCGTCCGCAGGATCCCCAAAAAGAATTACAACGCGCTGGGCAAGCGCACCATGGCCGACGTAATGAGGGAAGGCCTCTAAGGGGAAAAGGGTGGCAAAGCGTTTACTGGTTCTTATTCTTCTGGTCTCCGCCAATCTTATGGCGGCCAGCATAGACGCCACGATCGCCTTCGACTCTTCCAAACTCAAGGAGGAAGACAAGGACGGCGCGACTCTCTTCTCGTACGCCGACAGCGACGTCAGCTTTGTTGAGCACGGCCAGGGCGCCCCTGTTCTGCCCTGCAAGCATATTTACGTCGCGGCTCCCAAAGGTGCGGAATACGCCGGCTGCCGCACGAAGATCAGCCGTGAGCAGATGTCCAAGCGCTACAACCTCTATGTCAGGGATAAAAACGCCGCCAAGAAGACCGGGGCCGAACTTTATCCTCCCAGCTGCGTGGAATTCGTCAAACAGTACGACGAATCCGGTTTCAGGATCTTTATGTTCAGGGTCTATCCGATCGTCTGCCAGCCCGCGGACGGGACAGTCATGCGGATCATAAGCCTGCAGATGCAGATATCCTGCAAGGGCGAAGCCCGCTATGAGAACGTGCCGATGGAAGACCTGATCAAAGTTAAGCGCAAAGTTATGAACCCCAAGGCTTTGGAAAGCCTGGTCGCCTCCCTTAAAGTCAGCCCCGAAAAGGGCCTGGTCCTGGAGAAAGAGGGGTTCGTCACCGGCCGCGCGAAAGGCAGGAACGTTTTCGCTGACAACGCGCCGAAAAACAAATGGCACAAGGAAGACGCCTCGTCTTCCAACTCCGCCGAAGCCAACCCCATAGAGATGCTCAAGCAGAACAACATCTCAATTGACAACGGCAGCCTGATGTTCACCCCCATCCAATTTTAGTTTTCCACTAAAAAATGGCCAAAAACGGCCGATTTTGGCCTGATATTTGCAAAATTTGGCCTGATTTCATAAAATATCCAAGATAATAATGGAGTTATTTTTCTATGGATATCAAGGAAATCAAACATTTTCTCAAACTGATGGACGCCTACGGCCTCTGCGAATTCACTTTCGAGACCGCCGACGGCAAGATCTCTTTGAAGAGACCCCAGAACGGGGCAGCGCCTGTGCAGTATGTGAACACTGTTCCGGCCATGCCGGAAGAAGCCGCGGAAAATCCTGTCGAGGCTCCCGTTCCGCCCGTCGAGAAAAAGGCGCCGAAAGCCGAAAAAAAGAGTTCCGAAGAGAGCGGGCTCATACCCATCAATTCTCCCATGGTCGGCACTTTCTACGCGGCCGCCAGTCCTGACAGTCCTCCTCTCGTCACGGAAGGGCAGAGCATCTCGGAAGAGACCACGGTGGCCGTCATCGAGTCGATGAAGATCATGAGCGAGATCAAGGCGGAAGTCAGGGGCACCATTGCCAAGGTCTGCGTTGGCAACGGCCAGCCCGTGGAATTCGGCCAGACTCTCTTCCTGGTGCGCCCGGAATAAGAAGATGTTTCGCAAGATACTTATAGCCAATAGGGGCGAGATCGCTTTGCGTGTGATCCGCGCCTGTCGGGAAATGGGTATAGCAAGCGTAGCCGTTTTCAGCGAGGCCGACAGAAACTCGCTGCATGTCAGATACGCCGACGAAGCTTACTGCATAGGCCGCGCTCCCGCTTCCGACAGTTACTTGAACATTCCCCGCATAATCGCGGCCTGCGAAGTTTCCGACGCGGACGCCGTGCATCCCGGCTACGGCTTCCTTTCCGAGAACGCGCATTTCGCCGAGATCATCAATTCCTGCGACATGACTTTCATCGGCCCCACCAGCGAAGCCATCTCCGCCCTGGGCGACAAGGCCAACGCCAGGGACCTGGCCGTAAAGCACCATGTTCCCGTCGTGCCGGGAAGCGACGGCCCCGTCAACGATTACGCGACGCTTCTTAAGGAAGCGACAAGGATAGGCTACCCCATCATCGTGAAAGCTTCCGCCGGCGGCGGGGGACGCGGCATGCGCGTCGTCAGGAATGAAGAGGAGCTTCAGAAAGCTTTCGAGACCGCGAGGAAAGAAGCGGAAGCGGCCTTCGGCAACCCCGAAGTTTACATCGAGAAATTTTTGGAAAGATCCCGCCACGTGGAAGTCCAGATCCTGGCTGACAAGGACGGGACCTGCGTCCACCTTGGCGAACGCGACTGCACCATGCAGAGAAGGCACCAGAAGCTTCTGGAAGAATCGCCTTCTCCCATAGTTGATGAAGCGCGCCGCAAGGAAATGGGCGAAGCAGCCTGCCGCATTGCCCTGGCCGCGAATTACGTGGGCGCCGGCACGGTGGAATTCATAGTCGACGAAGACACCAACGAATATTACTTCATGGAAATGAACGCCAGAGTCCAGGTGGAGCACGGCGTCACGGAGATGGAAGCCGACGTGGACATCGTCAGGCGCCAGATCATGGTGGCGGCGGGCGAGCCTCTCGGACTCTCGCAGGAAGACATACGCCTGAGCGGCTGGACTATCGAATGCCGCATAAACGCTGAGGATCCGGAGCACGATTTCCGTCCCAATCCCGGAAAGATCACGACTTACAATCTGCCCGGAGGCCCGGGCGTCAGAGTCGATTCCATCGCTTACGCCGGCTACGAGATCTCGCCTTACTACGATTCCATGGTGGCGAAACTGATGGTCCATTCCCGCGACAGGATCGCGGCTATTAGGCGCATGCTGAGAGCCCTTGATGAGTTCGAGATCGGCGGCATCAAGACGACCATTCCTCTTTTCAAGAACCTTCTGAAGCAGCCGGCCTTCATCAGGGGCGACCGCTACAACACCAACTTCGTCGAGGAGTGGCTCAAAAAGCAATGATCGACCTCCATCTTCACAGCGTATTTTCTGACGGCACGAACAAGCCGGCCGAACTGGTCGAGCAGGGCGTCAGGCTGGGACTGAGGGCCATAGCTCTTACTGACCACGACACAGTTGACGGCGTGGACGAGCTGCAATCAGCCTGCCAAAAAGAGAGGATGGATTTCATTCCCGGCGTGGAATTGTCCGCCGGTATCTACTCCCTGAGAAAAGACCATCAGAGGGAAGTGCACATTCTGGGGTATTTCCCGAAGTGGGACGAGGAGATCAAAAAAGCCCTTGAGCCATTGAGGCAGATCCAGGCTTGGCGTGAGGAAAGGAACCGCTCGATCATTCAGAAGCTGAGGGGATACAACGTTCCCATCACTTACGAGGAACTGGTCGCCCTGGCGGGCGGCAGCAACGTCGGGCGTCCGCATTTCGCCGCCTGGCTGGTGGAGAAGGGCTTCGCGCATTCCGTGGGCGAAGCTTTCCAGGAGTTTCTCGTTCCCGGCGCCCTGACCTTCACTGACCGCCGGACGTTCAACAGCTCGGAGGCCATTTCGCTCATCCGTTCGGTCGGAGGCGTCGCGGTCCTGGCGCATCCCAAGGCTCTGCACATCTTCTCGGACGCTGATTTCGAAGCTTTCCTGAAAGGCATGGTCGACGAAGGGCTGGAAGGCATCGAGGTCTACTGCTCCGTGCATCTTCCCAACGACATCAGGCGCTACGAGAGGATGGCGGAGAAGTTCTCGCTCATCAAGACCGGCGGCTCGGACTATCACGGCAAGATGAAACCCGACATCAGGATGGGCTACGGTTTCGGCTACACGCACGTGAACGATTCCGTCTACGACGATCTCAAGGCCAGATTAGACTTTAAATCAAAAAATAAATAATAAAAATAACCAAGAGGCAACATGAAAAATCGTATCGGCGTTATCGCTTTTATGAGACCCGAAGGCGGAACTTTGAAACAGGTCGCCGCCCATAAGCTCGACACCTGCCAGCTGGTCAGCTGGAATCCCAAGCACTGGACCGACGAAATGGCCGAACAGGTCAAAAGAGAGATCAAGGAATCCGGCATTAAGCCGACGGCCTTCTGGGCCGGTTGGGCCGGCCCCGCGGTCTGGGATCTGCTTTCCGGCCCCGCCACGCTGGGCTTGGTTCCCCCGGCCTTCCGCTTCCAGCGCCTGCAGTCCATGCTGGCCGCCGGAGACTTCGCCAAGAAGATCGGTCTGCCGGCCGTCATCACGCACCTGGGCTTCATCCCCGAGTGGCCGAGAGACCGTGACTTCGGCGATCTGGTCGACACCGTCAAATACATCGCCCGCTATTACAAGAGACTGGGATTGCAGTTCTGGTTTGAGACCGGTCAGGAAACGCCTGTCACGATGCTCAGGCTCATCCAGCAGACCGGCATGGACAACCTCGGCATCAACCTTGACCCCGCCAACCTCATCCTTTACGGCAAGGCCAATCCCATCGACGCCCTGGACGTCTTCGGACAGTACGTCAAGAACATCCACGCCAAGGACGCCTTCTATCCCACCGATCCCATGCATCTGGGCGAGGAAGTCAAGGTCGGCACCGGCAAAGTCGATTTCCCGCGCTTCGTCAAGCGCCTGGGCGAAATAGGCTTCAAGGGCGAATTCATCATCGAGCGCGAGATCGACGGCGATCAGCAGATCAAGGATATCAACGAGACCGTGAAGTACCTTAGGAAACTTTTCGTCAACACCCCCGCCAAACGCGCTAAAAAAGCTACGAAATAAGGAGAAAATAAATGAGCACTCAACCCGCATACGGCGCCAAGGCTAAGAGCCAGGGCGTTCTTAAGGTCGGCTTCGTCGGAACCGGCAACATTTCCTGGACGCATCTGCGCATTCTTGAAAAAAGGAAAGACATCAAAATAGTTTCCCTCTGCGACATCGTTCCCGACCACGCCAAGGAAAAACAGGCCGTCTTCGGCGGCGAGATCTTCCTTGATCACGTGGACATGCTTAAAAAGGGCCCCAAGCTCGACGCGGTCTGGGTCTGCACTCCTTCCACTGCCAGGGAAGAGATTCTTGTCAACTGCACCAAGGCGGGGCTTCCCGTCTTCTGCGAAAAGCCGGCGGAACGCAAGGTTTCCGTCGCCAAACGCATCGCTGACAAGCTCGACAAGATCCCGGGCGCGAGAGTCCAGATCGGCTACGTTTTCCGTTCCATGGCCCTGACGCAGCGCCTCAAAGAATTGATGGCGGACGACAAGATCCACACCTTCATGTCCGCCTACGCCTGCGGCGCTTCCACGCAGAACCTGTTGCCCGCCTGGTTCTATGACAACGACCTCTCGGGCGGCGCCCTGGTCGACCAGGCCACCCACAATTTCGACTGGCTGAGATATCTCTTCGGCGAAGTGGTCGAAGTAAGCGGCTTCGCGACCAATCCTTTCCGCAAAAAGACCATGAGCAAAAAGGGCAACTACACCATTGACGAAACGATCGCTATGTCCCTGAAGTTCGCCAACGGCATCACCGGAACGCACACGCACTCCTGGCTGGCCGACACCTGGCGCAACGAAGTGGTCCTCTTCGGCGAGAAGAGAAAGTACCACGTCAACCTCGGCACTTGCACCATCAAGGTGGAAAGCGCCAGGGAAGAGACGCTCTTCACGCAGAGGAGCGGAACGATGTACGTTTACGAAAACGAGAAGTTCATCGACGCCGTCAGAAGCGGCGACTGGTCCAAGAACCCCTCGACTTACCGCGACGCGGCCAAGTCGCTGGCTCTGACCCAGGCCTGCATCGACTCCCTGAACAAAGGCATCCAGAAAGTCAAATTCTAAAGCCTTTTTCTAGCGAACAAAAAAAGCGCGCCGCACGGCGCGCTTTTTTTTACGGAAGCGTTTGGAAATTCAGTTTTCTCCTGCCGGTAACGGGATCCGCCTGACCAATGGACAGGATGTACCTGAAAACTTTTGATCCGACCGTGACTTCGAGACGGTAGAATTTCAAAGCGGGGAAGTTGAAAAGGAGGTTAGGGTAAACTGTCAGGGGGATGGGCCCTTTCGGTACCATCGGTTCTTCGCTTACCGCCGCTGGCCTGAGCTTCGGGCAGACCGCTATCCCTTGGAACCAGGCGCGGCCCGAGCCGGAAGCGTCGTCCAAGCCTTTGGCAGTCAGCTTAAGCTTCAGGCAGCCGCTTGCGGAGAGATGACGCTTTTTTACGGTGGTCAGATAAGCGCTGTCGTTTTTTTGGAAACGGAAGGGAGGGAATTTTTCCCAGGCGTTTTTCTCCCAATCGAAGATCTCGGGGGTTATGAGAGCGTTGTGGTTTTCCTCCAGGAATTCCCCGGAATCGATCGCGTCGGAAAGGCCCTTGGCGTACAATTCCCCCTCGAGGCAATCCCAAAGGTTGGAGAAGGTCCATTCCCCGCAGGCGTTGTTTTTGTGCGCGGTGAAGAATATGTTCCTGTACCCGGGCCCCAGCGCGGCAAGGCCTTCCGTGAAATTCTCCAAGCGCAGCCTTCGCGGCAGGGAAGCGCCGCCGATCAATACGACATTTCTCACGCTTCCTGTCACGGCGAACACCTCGTCTTTTAATTCTCCCTCAATTACGCGCAGCTTCTGCCCCCGCCAGAAATCTTTCGGCCAGTATGACGAGGAGAACGCGAGCCCGTCCTCCGTTTTTTTGGCTTTTCCGCCGGATAGCTGCCAATCGCCCTTGTATCCCGCCGCGGACGCCGGAAAATCTTTCGCGTAAAGCGTCAGAGCGTCGGATCCCGAATAAAGTTTCTTCAGCTCTTCGGAGTGCCGGACGCTTCTTGAAAGCGCGGCGAAAACCTCGCTGTCATTGGTCAGCGGACGGTCGTAGTATTTTCTGATACCTGAGGGAGCAAAGTTTTCGAAGGGCATCTCGTTCGACCGCCAGACATCGTTTTCTTTCAGAAGGCTCGAGTAGCGCTTGGCGTCTTTTGGGTGTTTTATGCCTTTCGTTTTGGCGGCGACCTGGGAATACTCGTTTTTCAGAGTGAGGGAGGCGTACTCCACATGGCGAGGCAGGCCGACTATCCTGAGCTTGTCTCCTTCCTTCAATCCGGCGTAGCGCTCCAGCCTGAGGTTGGAGAAGATAAGCGCCGCCCTTGTGTTGCCGCCTTCTATTGGGAAGCGCAGGCCGTCTTTAATTTCCGCCACCTCGTCCATAAGCTCGTCCTTTTCCCAAAAGGCGTTTTTGCAGCTTATCACGGTATAATATTGCGCGCCCTTTTTCGTTTCTTTGACCGAGCTTATTTCGTAATCCAGCCCCCAGCTTCCGCCCAGGAGCGATATGGCCGCCTCTTTTTCCGGCCTGTCGTGTTTTAGCTCCCTAAAGCCGTATTCCTCCCTTAGTATTTCCGTCTGATCCGAAAGATAGAACCTGCCTCCCGGCGGGAGCGCGGCGTAACTTGGAAGGGTCCCCAACAGATACACGCCTTCTCCGGTCTGCGCCGTGAGTTTCCAGTTGGACAGGAAAACGGGCTCGTCGCTTCTGTTGATGACGGACACGATGTCGGGCCGGCGGAAATAGACGCTGTTGATCCTGACGCGGCATTTGGGAGAACAGTCAGACGGGCTCCTTAAGATAAGTTCGATCCCTCCGTCGCGGTCGGCCTTCTGAGGCTTTAAGAGCGCGTAGTCCGTAACGTAGCCGTTCGCTTCCGTCTCCTCCAGACTCAGGGGATCTCCTCCGGCAATCAGTTTTTTGTTGCGGACCGTCCCGTAGGCGCTGTCGGCCGTGGGCACCGGAAAATTGGCGTCCTGGATCTGGACGCAGTAATATTTGTCTTTCTGCAGGTCGCCGGCCGCCAACCAGAGCGTTTGGTAGGGCGCCTCCGAATAGAGGGTCTCAGAGTGCACCCATCCCCTCAGCTGGGCGAAGCGGTAGCTTGCGTTAGTTATCGCGCAGAAAAGGCCCTGTTCGTCCCTTAGGTAAACGCTGTCGCCGTCGGAGTCGATTATGTTATGGACCGCCCTGGGCGTTATGCCCTTGACGGCCAGGCCAAAGAAGGCGATGCGGCAGTTCCGCCAGAGGCCGTCGACAGGGAACGCTCTCATTTTTTTCCGCTGCCAATCTTTCAGGATGGCGCTTTCCTTGCCGTCCGTTACGGGATCCCTTGAGAGCGCGATCCTGATCCTGCCGTTCCCTTTTTCGCATTCGTCCCTTAGAACGTGTCTGGCGGTCGAAGGATCGAAGAGCTCCCTTTGAAAAGGGGAGTCTTCCGTAAGGGGAGCGGCTGAGTCGTAGTCCCTGTTCCCGTAGAAGTAGGGGAGAGACGTCACGGCTCTTTCCTTGTAGACGGCGTTGGCGCGGTAAGCCAAACGCAGTTCGCTGCCGTCGTCGCTGAGTATCTCTGAAAACTCCACTGCTTCCGCTCCGTATTGCCCGGCGTTTTCGTTGACGGCGCGGTTCTCGTCGCAGGCGTCGCTCAGGATGAGGGCCAGTTCGTTCAGACGTTCGTCATGCGTCTTGCTCTTATTTTCGCGCTTTTTGGCGGAGAGGATATCTTTTGGATCCGCCAGGGATACGGGCGTCTGGTTCTGCCAAAAAGTTCCGTCGAAGAATTCCTGGTAGGCGGCATTGGACGTCAGCGGGCTTATCTTTATCCTGTAGTTCCTGCCTTCAAAGTCGTAGGGTCCGGCCATTCCGGCGGCCAGCCAGGAGCCGGGACAACTTATTTCTGCGGTCTCCATGAGGGCCCTTACGTGTTCCAGGGCCGAGAGGCATATCAGTTTTTCCTGGTCGCTTTTTATGAGACTGGAGGATATCTGCTGCTCAAGCCCTATCTGAAGTGCGAAAAAGGTCGCCAGCGCGCCCAGGGCGGCGAGGAAAATCAGAGTGGCCGGCAGGATAAATCCGCGTTTTTTATTTTTTTTGAAAATCATGACCTATTCTAGCTTTTGCCAGCAAGTTAACATGTAGTGGAAAAGGGCGGCGGCGTGTCGGTTTTTTACCGACAATTCGTCTTGAAATTTCGGGTCTGATATGGTAAAATAAACATATATAGGTACTTGATATTTATTGAATTTTTAACCAACACTTCCCCCGTTCCCAAACTTATGGCAACCACGAAAAAAATTGCCAAGGCTAAAAACGCTCCCGCCAAGGCGGCCGCCGCCAAAAGTTCTTTCGATCTCAAGTCGTCCCTGAATCCCACGCAGCTTTCTGCCGTGACCGCTGAAAACGGCCCCCAGCTTGTTATAGCCGGAGCCGGCAGCGGAAAGACCAGAGTTCTCACTTACCGCATAGCCTATCTCATCTCAAAGGGCATCGCGCCGCAAAGGATCCTAGCCGTGACTTTCACGAACAAGGCTGCCCAGGAGATGGCCAACAGGGTCGATCAATTGGTCGGGAAATATGTTCCGATCTCCACGTTCCACTCCTTCTGTTTGAAAGTTTTGAGAGCCAACCGCGAGAAGATCGGTTTTGAAAAGGGCTTCGTCATTTACGATCAGAACGATCAGCTGATGCTTCTGAAGGAATGCATGCGCCGCCAGGACATCGCGGACAAGCATCTGAAACCCCAGTATTTCGCCAACGCCATAGGCTTGGCCAAGGATAGGCTTGAGAACGCGGAAAAGTATATGAAAAGGGCCGAGCGTTCGAAGGAGTACAACGACGAACTGGTGGCCAAGGTCTACAGGGAATATGAGAGGGAACTGAAACGCGTCAGGGCCCTGGACTTCGACGACCTCATCATGCGCACCGTCTTGCTTCTCAAGCGTGATCCCGAGGTGCTCAAGCATTACCAGGACAGTTTCGACTACGTTCTTGTCGACGAATACCAGGACACTAACTACGCGCAGTACCAGCTCGTCAAAATGCTCGTCGCGAAACACAGGAACATCTTCGTGGTGGGCGACCCCGACCAGTCGATCTACCGTTTCCGCGGCGCCGAGATCGGCAACATCCTTTCCTTCGAAAAGGATTATCCCGAGGCTAAGAAGACCGTGCTCGAAAGGAATTACCGTTCGACCATGTCCATCCTGGACGCGGCGAACGACGTCATAGCGCAGAACACGGGACGCTGGGAGAAGAATCTGACGACCGAGAACGAGAACGGCAAGAAAGTTTCCTTTTACAGCGCCAAGGACGAGCACGAGGAGACGGAAGAGATAATCAGGCAGGTGAAAAAGCTCCTGAGGGAAGGTTACAAGCGCCATGACATTGTCGTCTTCTACCGCGTGCATCTGCTCTCCCGCCTCATAGAGGAAGCGATGGTCAAGAACCGTATTCCCTACAAGCTGGTGGGCGACACCGGCTTCTACAGCCGCCGCGAGATCAAGGATCAGCTCGCTTACATGCGGGCGGCCCTCAACAATTTTGACGACGTTAGCCTGCGCCGCATCATAAACAGCCCGACGAGGGGTTTGGGCGAGACGACCCAGGAGACGCTGGCCAGTTTCGCGCAGACGGCCGGCATAACTTTCTTCGAGGCCATCCAGCAGCACCGCCGCATCGACCGCTTCACGGATGCCGTGCACAAGAAGCTCCAGAAATTCCTCGACCTGATGGAGGAGCTGACGGAGGCGCAGAAGACGATGCTTCCGACGGAGTTCTTGAACTTCATTCTCGAGAAGACCGAATACATAGAGAAGATCTGCCCGGGCGACGACGAGGAAGACGTTGAGAGACGGGAAAACATCGGCGAACTGATCTCCGCGGTGGCCGATTATGAGAACACCACGACCGACGAGAAGGCCTCGACGGAAGGCTTCCTGAACGAGGTGGCCATAACCGCCGATATCGACAAATGGAACGACGAGGCCGACACGCTTACGCTCATGACGATCCACAACGCCAAGGGCTTGGAGTTCCCGGTCGTCTTCATCATGGGCATGGAGGAGGACCTCTTCCCGCACATCAACGCCAAGGGCGTGAAAGACGAGATCGAAGAGGAGAGAAGGCTCTGCTACGTCGGCATGACGCGCGCCAAGGAAAGGCTCTTCTTGTCCTGCGCCCTGAAGAGGGTGATGTTCGGCGTCAACCAGTCGAGGGATCCCTCCCGCTTTTTGGGCGAGATCGCGCCCAACCATGTGGAGCGCCGCTTCAGCAACCGCAAGATATTGCTGAGCGAATCCACGGGCACGCAGAAGCTTCCTTCCAAACCGGCCGGCACGGTGGACACCGGCGACCTCACCGTCGGAATGGCCGTGGTGCACACGCACTTCGGCAACGGCGTGATCTCCTCCATTTCGGGCGAAGGGGAATCGGCGAGACTGACCATAGAGTTTGAGAATCTCCCGACGCCCAAGGTGCTGGTGGCGAAATACGCGAAACTTAAACCGCTCAAACCAGGTACCGGTAAGCCATGTCGCAAGTAACGATCGTTCGCGCGACTTACGAGGACGTTCTTCCGAAGCTGCGCGAACTTTTAGCGCCCCTGGGCGGCATAGAGGCCTTTGTTAAACCGGGACAAAAGGTCCTTTTGAAAGCCAACCTTCTCGGTTCCTACAACGTCGCCAAAGCGGTGACCACCGATCCGAGACTGGTGGAGGCCATGATACTTCTTGTCAAGGAAGCGGGAGGCCTTCCCTTCGTCGGCGACAGCCCTGGCATGGGAACGCTCGCGTCCGCCATCAGATCAGGAGGTCTGGAAGAGATATTGGAAAGGGAGAAAGTACCGGTCGCCGACTTCGAGAACGAGGACGTTTATCCCAGGCCTGAGAACAGGGTCTCGCAGAGGCTGGTCCTGGCCAGGGCCATAAAGGAAGCCGACGTCATAATTACGCTCCCGAAACTGAAGACGCACGTCCAGATGAATTTCACCGGCGCCATAAAGAACCAGTACGGTCTGATGGTCGGCGTCAGGAAGAGCAACTATCATTTGCGCCTGAGGAACAACGATCTCATGGGCGAACTGATGGTGGAGATCAACAAGACCGCGAACGTCGCCCTGGCGGTAATGGACGGCATCGTCGCCATGGAAGGGGACGGCCCCTCCGGCGGAAGCCCGAAAGAGCTTGGCTTGCTTCTGGCCTCAAACGATCTTCTGGCTGTCGACATGGCGGCCTGCCGCATCATAGGATTGGACCCCATGAAAGTCCCGACCGTTACGGCGGCGCTGCGTCTGGGTTACGGCGAGGGCGAAGAAAAATCGACTTTCCCGCTGCTTAAGCCGGAGGAAGTTAAGGTAAAAGACTTCAAGCAGGTCTCCCACAGCAAAGACATCATAAGGATGCTCCCGATGCCGAAGTGGTTCATGCGTTGGTTCGGAGCGCAGTGGGCTCCGCATCCCCAGATAGATCCAACGAAATGCATCAAGTGTTTCCGCTGCCGGAACGGCTGCCCGGTCAAGCCTCCGGCGATCGATCCGGAAAGGGGAAGAAACGTGAGCAAAGACTGCATCCGCTGCTACTGCTGCCACGAGTTCTGCCCGGCGGACGCAATCAAGCTGAAACGTTCTCTTTTGGACCGTATCTTCCACTTCAATTCGCTGCTTAACTTTTTGAGCCGGGTTTTTGGTACATTTATATCTAAATTCAGCATTTGAGAAATGGATCGCGAAATAACAAAAGTTTTGGAAAACAGGGCGCTGAACCATGACCACCGCATGTTGGTAGTCAAAGCGCCGAAACTTGCCGCGCAGTCCCGCCCTGGCCAGTTCGCCGAGCTCGCGACTAGCGGCGCCACCCTTCTGCGCAAGCCTATCAGCATCGCCATGGCCGACAAGGAAAAGGGGACGTTGACGTTCGTTTTCCGCATGATAGGCAAAGGCACGGAATATTTGGGAAGCCTGGAACCCTCCTCGGAACTCGACATAATAGGGCCTTTGGGCAACGGCTTCGACACTGATTGCGAGAGCGCCCTTTTAATTGGCGGCGGCGTAGGCACGCCCCCTCTCCTTTATTTGGCATCGCAGCTGAAGAAAGAAGGAAAGAAAGTCTCCGTCGTTCTGGGGGCGCGCGACAAAGGCGACCTGCTTCTGCTGGACGAATTCTCAAAACTAGGCATAGAGCCTACGGTCGCAACCGACAACGGGTCGAAGGGCGTCAAGGGGACCGTCGTGACGGCTTTGGAGGAAAAGGCCGCCTGGGATACAGATACGAAGCTTTACGCCTGCGGGCCTCTGCCGATGCTCAAAGCCCTGGCCGTTTTCGCCGAACAGAAAGGGCTCGTGCTGGAAGTCTGCATGGAGGCCTACATGGGCTGCGGCATGGGAGTGTGCGTAGGCTGCACGGTGCCGACGGCGGAAGGCATGAAAAGGGTTTGCAAGGAAGGTCCGGTTTTCAACGCTAAGGAGATCGTATGGAACAAAATTCGCTAGGCGTCATCACCGACAGGGAGACGTCTTTTGGCAGGCTGGTCGGCAAAATACTTTTCATTTCTATCCTGATCGCGCTTTTCTGGTCGCCCTTGTGGTTCGGATCTCCCCAGCATAACATGCTGCAGAAGACGCTTGTGGAAAAAAGCATAGACTTGAAGCCCGACGAGCATACTTTCCCTTCCTACGTGTCGTTTGCCTACGTGGCCCTTTTTCAGATAACTTATCCGAACAAGTACCTGGAGTACGGCCTTTTCGCGATAGGCGCCCTCACGGTACTGGCGCTTTTATCGCGATGCCGCGTGATGAGCAAGAACCACAGCGTCACTTATGTCGGCTTGGGCTGGGCCCTTCTCATGATGGCTGTCATCGCCTCGGGAAAAATGTCGAAAGTTCCGGCCGATCCCTGGGGAGGAGCGCTCTATGTTCTTTACGGCGCCTTTTTCTACGCGGCCGTGGTAAGTTTTCTTACGCGGGGAAGAAGGGAACTGGCGGCGCTCGTCATCTGCCTTGGCATGCTTTTCGTGGCGCAGAACGCTTTGTTCCAGTTTTGCGGCGGACTTGAGAAAACGAGATCGTTCTTTGCCCAGGAACAGGGATACGAGACTCTCACGGCTTTCACCAACGCCTGGTTTAAGACTAATCACACCCCCACGGAACAATTTAATATCAACCGCCTTCTGAGCGACAGAGTCTACTCCAATTTCACCAATCCCAACATCCTGGCTTCCTATTGCATGATCGTTTCCCTGCTGGGATTGGGACTCTACAAGAGCGGGATCAAACAAGTCGTGAAGATAATTGGCCTGCTCGCCACTGTTTTGGCGCTCGCGACACTTTTTTTGACGCGCTCGAAATCGGTCATCATGATCACCTTCGCGCTTTTTGTGCTCTGGTCTTTCGTCCTGTACAGGGCGAAAGCGCTTTCGCTTTATTTTTTGATAGGCGTTTTTATCGTGGGAGCCGTCTTCGCGACGGTCAACATGGTCTGGGGATACGGCATGGGCTTGAAAAACAAGCTTGTATCGTCCGGCGGTGCGCGCCTTGATTACTGGAAGACCGCGCTCGATATGATCAGGAAGAGAGTGTTGACAGGTCATGGCGTAGACTCCTTCGCCCGCAAATATACCGGCAATGAAGGAACGCTTTTTGCCCACAACACGCTTTTGCATATGTGGGCGGAATTCGGGATCTTCGCGGGCATAGGCTGGCTTTTGGCCTCTTATCTTCCCATAGTCAACGGCTGGGACAATTTCAAGGCCGCCGCCAAAAAAGACCCGTTGCAGCTCTCTTGCATTCTGGCGTCCGGCGGTTTCTTCGTCCACAATCTGCTGGATTTCGATTTTCACGTTCCCGGCTTGACGCTCGTGGCCCTGGCGGTCATGGCCATGGCTTTCCAAAATTACAACGAGAACGAGGCAACTCAAAACTGAAAAAAGATCGCTTATGTCTAAAGAATTGGAAGAGGGGAGCGCTCTGCAGCTCGATTTCACGAAACTTAAAAAAGTCGCCAACTGCGGCGCCGACGTCGTCCCCGTGGGCGTGCAGGATGCTGAGACGGGCGAACTTTTGATCATAGCCTACGCGAACCAGGCCGCCCTAGATCACACATTGAAGACCGGGCACGCGACCTTCTGGAGCACTTCCAGGAACGAGCTCTGGGAAAAGGGCGCGACGAGCGGAGACGTTCTCGAGATCGTCGAGATCAGGGTGAACTGCGAGCAGAATTCGCTGCTTTACCTCGTCAGGCCATTGGGCAAGGGCGCCTGCCACACAAAGGACAGCTCAGGCGTCGCGAGAAGCTCCTGCTATTACCGTAGGCTTGTCGACGGTCACTTGGAAAAGCTGCCGGAGTGACCGGCGCTCTTCAGCTTGAAAAAAACGAGGTTGCTCTCGAGCGGCTTGCCGATCGAAGCGTAAATTTCCTCGTCGCTTATGGTGCCGCGCAGCAGCGAGCGTTTCAAGGGTTTTTTGATCCCTGATTCCGTCGTCGCGAAAATGTTTCCCTTGATACCGCCGTAAAAAGTCCTGGCGTAGAAGGAGTCTTTTCCGTTTTCAACAAGCAGAACAAGACGGATCCTGTCCCCGTTTTCTCCGGATATGACGGCTCTCACCTGAACTTTTTTCTCGCCTTCGTGGAAACGGACATCGCCGGCGTAGCGGTAGATCTTGATCTTGCTGAAGTCCGTTTTCCTGTTTTCAGGCTGCTTGTCGTTTTCATCCGGCTTTTCCTTCTCTTCGCAGAGAAGGCATCCGCTGAACTTGTCGTCCTTTGAGCTGCCGAGAAGCGTCTTTTCTCCCGTAGGGTCGGTTGCTATTATGGTGTCTCCTAAAGATCCGGAATCCTTGAAGACCATGGAGAGTATTTTTTCGTTCCTGCTGTAATCGACCTTGTAGAAAAGATCGTCTTTGTTTTGATTTCCGGACATAACGTAGACCACGCAGGAGTTTGTCTCACCGCTCGGCCAAACAAGTTCTCCCAGTATCATCTTTTCCGTGCCGCCAAGGCAGAAAGTCGCGGAAAGAAATGTCAGCAGGAACATTTTTTTCATCATATTCTCCAAAAACGCTTAATTCGGTATATGATAGCATTTATCCGGCCCGGTTTGCTAAAATTAAAGATATGGTAAAAAGAAAAATAGAAGCGGTCATCTTCGACCTGGACGGACTTATGCTGGATACCGAGCCCGTCGCCATGCGCGCCATGGGGCAAGCCATAAAGGAAAAGTGCGGAGCGGATATGAGCTTAGCTTTCTTCAGGCAGCTGATCGGGCACGCCCGTTCCGACACCTACGGATTCTTTGAGAAGGAGTACGGCTTCGATGTGGAGACGACGAATTCCGTAAGGGACCGCTGCGCCTCTCTGATCGTTGAGGCGATAGGCAGGGGAGAGGGTCTGCCGAAGCCGGGACTTACGGAACTGCTGGCTTATCTGGACGAACGCGCCGTTCCGAGGGTGGTGGCAAGTAGTTCGCCGAGGGACCAGATACTGCAGAAACTGAAAATGGTTAATCTCTTGCACCGCGTGAACTCCGTTACCAGCGGCTGGGAAGTGCCCAAAAGCAAACCCGAACCGGACATCTTCCTCAAGGCCGCCGGAACGATCGGGGTTGAACCATCCCGCTGCCTTGTCCTGGAAGATTCCCCGGCCGGCATAGAGGCGGCGAAAAGAGCCGGCATGATCTCCATCATGGTCCCGGATCTCGTCGCTCCCGGACACGAGGAAAAGCAGAGCGCTCTAATGATACTTCCCGATCTTTTCGCGGTCACGGAAGCCCTAAGGGATATGCTATAATTTAAACTTATGAAAGACGATAGACAGATAAGGCTTCTACCCGAAGACGTGGCCAACAAGATAGCCGCGGGCGAAGTGGTGGAGCGTCCGGCTTCGGTCGTGAAGGAGCTCGTAGAGAACTCCCTGGACGCGGGAGCCAGCCGTGTCTGCGTCGAAATAATGGAGGGCGGCCGCAAGCTGATATCCGTTTCCGACGACGGCTGCGGCATGTCGAGGGAAGACGCGAAGATGTCCATACTGCGCCACGCGACCAGCAAAATTAGGACCGCGACGGACATTTCCAACGTCATGACCCTGGGCTTCAGAGGCGAGGCGCTTCCCTCTATCGCGAGCGTATCCCGTTTTGAGATGGTAACGGCTCCCAAGGACGGAGGGGCCCCGACCTGCATCCGCGTGGAGGGGGGACAGGATGTGTCTGTTTCCGACGCCGCCAGGTCCCAAGGCACGACCATCAGCGTAAAAAATCTTTTCTTCTGCGTGCCGGTCAGGGCGAAATTTTTGAAGACCGACGTCACCGAGCTGGGCCACATAGCGCGCTTCATGCAGAACGCTGTCCTGACTCATCCGCACGTGGGCTTCCGTTATCTTGTTGACAAAACGGAGGTCTTCAATCTGCCTCCCCAGAACGGAACGGTTCCCTTCATGGAAGCGGTCAAGGCCAGGTTAAGGCAGCTGAGGGGGACGGACTTCACAAATTCACTGATAGAAATCAGCGGATCCGCCGAAGGCCGCCTGGTGGAGGGTTTCGTCTCTCCCTGGACCGTCGCCAGTTCCACGAGATCCGAGATCTTCCTCTTTGTGAACAGAAGGGCCGTGAGATGCGTTTGGCTTCCGGCGCTTCTGAAGAGAGCCTACGGCACCCTGCTCAGTCCCGAGCGCTTCCCGTACTCCTTCCTTTTTCTGACCGTCGCTCCCAACACCATCGACATAAACGTGCATCCCGCCAAGCTTGACATCCGTTTCCGCAGCGAGCATCTGGTCCAGGATCTCATCGCGCGCACGGTCTCCGACGCCTTGAGGTCGGACATGGCTCCGCCGGAACTTTCGCTTGGAGAAGCGAAAGATCCAGCCGCCCCTGAACTCGGTTACAAGTCGGAGTTCTCCAAGCCGCAGGAGCTTTCCATGCTGCGGGGAGAGCGGCTTTCCGTCGAGGACTGGAAGAAGATCTACGCCGCGCCGGATGTTCAAGCTAATGCCGTGGCCGAAAAAGAGGAGGAAGTTTACGAAGCGAAAGGGCAAGGCGCGCTTTCAAGCGCGAAGGCTCTCGCCCAGGCCGGAGGGATGTACATTCTGGCTGAGATAGAAGGCAAAGGGATAGGCATAGTCGACCAGCACGCCGCGCACGAAAGGATCAATTACGAGAAGGCGCTCCTGGCGTTTGAAAGCGAAAACGCCCCGAGCCAGCGCCTTTTGATCCCTGAGACTCTGACGCTTTCATTGGAGCAGATGGCGAGCCTTTCACCCTTCCTGCCCGAACTGAGAAGAAGCGGTTTTTCACTGGAGGAATTCGGGAAGAACACCATAAAGATCGACGCTGTTCCCGCTTTCCTGGAAGCTTCGGCGCTCCGGGAGCTCATGACAGACATGGCCGATGATCTGAAACTTCTGGGATCGTCGTCCAGGTCGGAGGAAATTAGGAGAAGACTGGCTCTCGTCATGGTCTGCAGGAAGAGCATAAAATTTCACCACCAGCTTAGTCTGGCCGACTGCCAGGCTATCTTGGACGAACTGATGGCAACGAAAACGCCCTGGACCTGCCCCCACGGCAGGCCGACCATAATAATGCTGACTTATTCCGAACTGGAAAGACGTTTCGGACGAGCCGGACTTTAATTTTAAGAACCACTTTATGACAGAAAGCGAGAAAAACATTTTCGGACCGACCAAAAGGGAGGAGGAGAGACGTCTGCTTGAACTGCAGAAAAAGCAGAGGCACGAATCGCTTGAACTTCTGGGCTACGACGTCTTGGAATCTCACTGCCCGCACTGCCACGAGAAATTTTCCCTGATGATAATCGATCCCGGGAAAGAGATCCCTCGCAGGCTGCGCTTTTTGTCTTTCCTCGTTCCGAGGATCAGGAGGACCGAAGCCACGCTGCGCTGCGTCTCCTGCGGAAAGGACTACAAAACGCCATCTCTGCTTTCCGAGCTTAGCGTTCCTCTTGTTCTGATCGCCACGATCGCCCTCATAATTTTGGGCGACGGAATATTGCTTTCATTCCTTTGCAGGTACTAAAAATGCCGTACAAGATCCTAGAGAAAAGAAAGCTTGCCGACAGGGTCTACTCCATGGTGGTGGAGGCCCCGAGGCTTGCGAAAGTCCGCCGCGCCGGTCAATTCGTCATCGTAAGGCCGAAAGAGGCGAGCGAGCGCATCCCGCTCACGATGGTTGGCTCCGACCCGAGAGGCGGCGTTAAGCTTATCTTCCAGACCGTGGGGTATACGACCATGGAACTGGCGAGCCTCGAAGAAGGCGGTTTCGTGCACGATCTGGTCGGGCCTCTGGGACAGCCTACCGAGATCCCCGAAAACGGCTCCGTGGTCTGCGTAGGCGGCGGAATAGGCACAGCCCCTATACTTCCCATAGCCTCCGCCCTGAAGGCGGCTGGCAACCGCGTGCTCGGCATAATCGGCGCGAGGACGCGCGAGCTTTTGATCCTCGAAAGTGAGATGCTGGAAGTCTGCCACGAACTGAAGATCGCCACCGACGACGGCTCCTACGGTGAAAAGGGTTTTGTCACGACCGTTCTGAAAAAAGAACTTGAAGCGGGAAAAGTCGACCACGTTTACATCGTGGGGCCCATTCCCATGATGAAAGCCTGCGCGCAGTTGGTTAAAGAATACAACGTCCCGGCGACGGCCAGCCTCAATTCCATCATGATAGACGGAACCGGAATGTGCGGCGGCTGCCGCGTCACGGTCGGTGGAAAGATCCGCTACACCTGCGTGGACGGCCCGGAGTTCCCGGCCGATCAGATCGACTTCGACGAATTGCGAAGGAGAGGCGGCATCTACAGGGAGTATGAGCACAAATGCCGTCTGCGCGCCGAAGAGGAGGGTCTGTGATGACGAACCAGGAGAGAATGCAGATAAAAAGGCAAGCTATGCCAGAGCAGAAGCCCGAAGTCAGGCGGCATAATTTCAGCGAAGTGCCCTTGGGCTTCTCTTTTGAGACCGCCTATATTGAAGCGACGCGCTGCCTAGCTTGCCCGAATCCCCGCTGCGTGACGGGCTGCCCCGTGCACGTCAACATTCCCAAATTCATCGCCGGCATTGCCAACAAAGATCTTGATTCCGCCTACGCTTCCCTTATAGCGGACAACAGTCTGCCGGCCGTCTGCGGCCGCGTTTGTCCGCAGGAAGTGCAGTGCGAAAGCAAATGCATCGTCGGCATAAAAGGGGAGCCGGTCTCGATCGGCAGATTGGAGCGCTATGTGGCCGACTGGCACCGCGAGAACGCGAAAGCGGAAGAGACGCCCAAAGCGGAAAACAAAAAGCTTGCCAAAGTCGCCATCATTGGCTCCGGCCCTTCGGGGCTGGCCTGCGCTTACGAGCTTCTGAAAGCGGGAGTGGAGGTCACGGTCTTCGAGGCGCTGCACGAACCGGGCGGCGTCCTTGTTTACGGCATTCCGGAATTCCGTCTGCCGAAAGCGATCGTCGCTTCCGAGATCGAAGGCTTGAAAAAACTGGGCGCCAAGTTCGAGCTCAATTCCATTATCGGTCGCCTTTACACCATCGACGAACTCATGAAGGAAGAAGGCTATTCCGCCGTTTTCATCGGCAGCGGCGCCGGCACTCCCAAGTTTTTAAGGATAGAGGGGGAGACTCTGAACGGCGTCTATTCCTCCAACGAGTTCCTGACGAGAGTGAACCTTATGAAGGCTTTCCGCGAGGACGCCGTGACGCCGCCCATCAGGGGCAAAAAGGTCGCGGTCTTTGGCGCCGGCAACACCGCGATGGATTCCGCCAGGACGGCCTTGAGGATGGGATTCGAAGAAGTCAACATCGTTTACCGCCGCTCTAGGGAAGAGATGCCCGCGAGGAAGGAGGAGATCCACCACGCGGAGGAAGAGGGCGTACGTTTTCTGCTCCTCAGCAATCCTATCAAGTTCACGGGCGATGAGAACGGTAATTTAAAGTCGGTCGTCTGCCAGAAGATGGCCCTGGGGGAACCGGACGCTTCCGGACGCCGCAGGCCCGTCCCAATCGAAGGCGAGACCTTCGAATTGGAGATCGACACCGCGATCGTGGCCCTGGGGACCGAGGCGAATCCTCTTATCCGCCAGACTACGCCGGACCTTCCCTGCAACGAGCGCGGATACATCGTGGCCGACGAGGAAGGGCGGACCGGCAAGAAAGGCGTGTACGCTGGCGGCGACATCGTCACCGGCTCCGCCACGGTCATAAAAGCGATGGGCGCCGGCAAAAGCGCCGCCCAAACGATCATCAAGGATCTGGATCTATAAATTATGCGCGTTTTAGCTTACTACGGAAAAAATGATATTCGCGACGAGGAATGGCCGCGTCAGAAAAAACTTCCAGCCGGGAGCGTCAGAGTCGAGGTGCGCGCCGTAACGCTGGGGGAATTCGACCGTTATTCATATCTAAAGGGAATGCTGCCCGTTCCTTCCATCGTGGGAGGCGCCGCGGCCGGTCTTGTGACCGAATCGACCTGCGACGAATTGAAAGCGGGGCAGCCGGTCGTAGCGTGGCTTCCCAAGGGAGCTCCGCAGGGGCTGGCGGCCGAGAGCGTTTCGCTTCCCTCTGAGAACGTTTTCCCAGTAAGCGAGGCCGTGAGCTTTGCCGACCTTTCCGTTTTGCCGGTCATGGCTGAACTCTTGGGCGCGCTCGGGAAAGCGTCCGGGAAGGAACGCTGCGCCGTTTTGGGCGATTCGCCTCAGGGTGAAATGCTAAGGCAGCTGCTGCCTTTGAAAGGCCTTTCCCTCGCGAAAGAGGGCGAAACTTCGGATGTCACCTTCTGCGTTCGCGCCAATCATGTGATCCTCGACAGGGCGTTGGAAGTTACTAACAGGGGCGGTTTTGTTCAAGTGCTTTCAATAGGCGATGATAGCTCTTGGGAAAAATGGCCGCTTGCTCTCCCAAAAGGATTATGCTTCAATTTTGACACTGCTTTTGGAAGAGCCGAAGTCGAAGAGGCCGCAAAGCTCTTAACAGGAAGCGGTCTTTCCTTTGCCGCAGGACGCCGGATCTTCATCTGGGATGATGTCGATCCTGCTTTCGAGGCTTTGGGCGAAGGGTCGATGGTGACGCTCGCCCAGGAAGGTTTTCCCGAACCCTATTTCCCCTGAAAAAATAAAATGCGTTTCCTGCTTTCCCTAACCGCCTTAATGCTCCTGGCCGGCTGCGCCAGCGAGTCGCCTGAAGTTATCGCTTACTCCCTTGAAGAACAGGCCATGGTCATAGACGACGTCTGCCTTGTCGAAACGACCGCGAAAGAGGAAACTATTTCGGATTATGGCGACGAGGAGATCTATGTTACCGCCACGGCTGCTCCGGAAGAAGGCGAGATCTTCGCGCTCTCCCTGGGGAACGAGATAGAGGACACCTTAAGATCCCTGAGGAAGAAAGAGGAGCTCATCGACCGCAAGGCGAGGTTCCTGGGCTACGACGGGAAGTAAGAAATAAAATTAAAGCGATAAAAAAGCGGAGCCTGCGCTCCGCTTTTTTTATTTCCTTAGAAGATCATCGATACCAAAAGGTAAACGTAGTGGGCGAAGACGCCCGCGCAAAGGCCGCCTATAGTATGTGAGATCAGCGCCTTCGAAATGACGTTGCGATATCCCAGGGCGTCCAGCATGGCGGTGTGCGTCGAAAGATATCCGCTCCAGCACATGCCGATGGCCGTGAAGACCGCGATGTCGTTGGGATTGACCTTCAGTTTGGGAACGAGGGCAAGCGCGCTGCCGACTGCGCCCATGGCGGTCAGGGGGAAGGCGATGTTCTCGGGACTTTCGAAACCGAAGAGCCAGTAGATAGGGTGCTTGAAATAGCCGCAGATCTTCGGCAGCCAGGCAACGCCCTCGTAGGCCGCGCCGGTGTAAAGTCCGGTCTTCTCGTCCGCCCCAAAGGTGATCATCATGACGAAGGTGCAGATTATGACGACGCCGGGGATGATGGCCATGCCGACCTCCACGCCGTTCTTGCCGCCGTCCAGGATGCCGTTCAAAAAGCGGGTGAAGAGGTTCTCTTCTTTGTAAACGCCCTGCTCGGTCTCTTTCTCCTCCATCATGGCAATCTCAGCTTCCGTTATGGCCGGCTCGTCGCCGACTATGGGCTTGACAAGGAACTGCATGATCCTGGTTGAAATGACCGCGCCGAAGACAGCGCCGCAAAAGCCCACCGCGGCGGCCGTGACGAAGCCTTCGCCCTCCAGGCTCATCATGTAGGTGAGGACTATCAGCCCCATGCCGAAGGCCGTGCCGAAGTTGGTAAGCGAGACGAGCTGGTACTTCTTGAAGTAGCGCGCGAAGGCGCGGTTGCGGGCCAGCGCGATGATGGAGGGGTTGTCGGAGAAGAAGGTCATCACTCCGCCAAGGGCCGCGGCGCCCGGGAGATTGAAAACGGGCTTCATGAAGATCTTCAAGATTTTTTCCAAGGCGGCCACTATGCCGAACTCAATCAAAAGAGCGCTGAGAGCGCCGGCTATGACGCAGACCGCCATCAAAAAGAAACAGGTGTTGATGATAAGATCGTGGCCCGTGGCCATGATCGTCCTCACCATGTTCTTCGCGCCCATGATATGGGCCATCGGTCCGGCGACGGCGAAGAAAAGAATCAGGAAAATAACAGGTTCCAGCGCTTTCGGTATCAGTTTTTTCTTTTCAGGCATATATATCCCCTCAATTATTTGGGGGATATTATATTTTAAATCGCCTCCCCAGACAAGGGGAAAGATCACGCTGTATATTCTTAAACGGCATATTTAGTAGAATAAATAAATATGGATAATGAAATAAACACGAATGAGCAAGTGAAAGGCTGGGAGATCATGAAGAAGATCATCAAGGTCTCCTTCCCGATGCTCATAACCAACGCCTCTTTCGCGGTCCTTTTGTTCTGCGACCGCATGATGCTGGCCCATTATGAACTGGACGCCGCGGGCGCCTCCATGGGCGCCGGCGTCCTCTCCTTTACGGTTCAGAGCTTTTTCGCCGGCGTGGCGCTTTACACCACCACGCTGGTCGCGCAGTATTTCGGCGCCAAGGACAAGAAGATGGTCTCGGTCAGCATTTGGCAGAGCCTTTACTTTGTTTGGCTGGTCGGCTGCACGGTGCCATGGATCTCCAGACACGCCGGTATCTACGTTCTCGAATTGGCCGATCATGCCGAAAAAATTCAGGTCATGGAGAAAGCCTACTTCTCTTACATGGCTTTTTACATGATCATTCCCTTGACCAACATCGTTCTGTCGAGTTTTTTCAACGGTCGCTCGATGGTTTGGGTCTCGACTATCTCAAACGTTTTCGGCTGCGCCGCCAATGTCTTTTTAAATTACGTCTTCATATTCGGCAAGTTCGGAGCGCCGGAAATGGGTATCACGGGCGCGGCCGTGGCCACGATAATCGCCGGGCTTTTCACGACGTTTGCTCTTGTCATGTTTATTCTCTTCATGCCGTCCACCAAGGAGTACCACCTCTTTAGGGAATGGCGTTTCAGGAAGTCCTCCTTCCTAAACCTTCTCAGGTTCGGGCTGCCCACCGGATTGATGTTCGGGCTTGACAACGCGGCCTTCTCCGCGCAGATCATGTTCACCGGCAGGATATCCGACGACGCCCTGAACGCCACGACCGTCACTTTCAGCATCCAGAACCTGATCTTCATGCCCATCCTTTCCGTGGCGGCCGGCGCCGCCATAATAATGGCGCAATATATCGGCATGGACAGGAAAGACCTCGGCAAGAAGGCGGTCTACCAGGGCCTGTGGCTGGGCGAAGTCATGGTCGTCGTCATAGCGGTCGTCATCATACTTTTCACAAGGGAGATCTTCAACATCTTCTGCGGCGGCAGGCACACGGAGGAAGTTTACGTCATGACCAGGAACCTCCTCTACTTAACCATGCTCTTCAATTTCCTTGACGTCGTGAACATTGGTCTAAACAATGCTCTGAGATCCGCTGGCGACACCATTTTTCCGATGGTCTGTTCCGTTTTGCTCAGCTGGCTCTTTTTTGTGCCGGCCCTGTACGTGTCCACGGAAGTATATCATCTCGACGTCTACGCCGTCTGGTGCATAATGGGCGTGCTGTTTTCCATTTCCGCGATCATCTACTGGGCACGCTTCAGAAGCGGCAGATGGCAGAAATTCCAGGTCATGGAAAAGCAATAAATCATATCGTTGGATTAACATCTTTATTTTGATATAATAAACAAACAATACAATTTATAAAGGAGAAACATATGGCACTGACCGTCAATGATCTGAAAGGCAAAAAACTGGGCGTCTGTGTGTCCGGTGGACTGGACAGCAAAACCATTTCCGTACGCTTAAGGGAAGCGGGGGCGAAAGTCCTCTGCTTCACGGCTGACCTCGGCCAGCCCGATGAGAAAGACATCCGCGATGTCGCGAAAAAGATGGCGCCCTGCGGCGTCAAGACCGTCATAGTGGACGTCAAGAAAGAGATGGCGGAAGCCTGCTTCAAGACGATCATGGCAGAAGCCACCTACGACGGCGGCTACTGGAACTCCACCGGCATCGGTCGCGCGGTGACCGTCAAAAAACTCGTCCAGGAAATGAAGAAGCGCGGCATCGACATCCTGGTGCACGGCGCCACGGGAAGAGGCAACGACCAGATGAGGTTCGAAAGATACACCAACCAGTTCGCGCCGAAGATGACCGTCTACGCTCCCTGGCGCGACGCGCTGCTTCTGAAAGAATTCCCGGGCCGCACGCAAATGTGCGAATACCTTGCCAAGCACGGCATCATCGCCTTCCCGGGCGGCAAGAAGCGCTACTCCACCGACTGCAACGTGGCCGGCCTCTCGCACGAGGCGGAAGACCTTGAGAGCATGGAGACCGCCATGACGATCGTCGAGCCGACCATGGGCGTCTGGCCCATGCAGGCCCCCAACAAGATAGAGAGCGTCGAAATAGAATTCAAGGAAGGACGACCCGTGGCCATCAACGGCGAGAAGCTGAAACCCTTCGACCTTCTGGTCAAGGCCAACGAAGTGGGCGGAAGAAACGGCGTCGGCATGAGCCACGCGCTTGAGAACCGCATCATCGGCACCAAGAGCCGCGGCGTCTACGAAGCCCCGGGCATGGAGCTCTTGGGAAGATCCCTGCGCTACGTCTACCACGCCATCCTTGACAAGCGCGCCACCACCATGTTCGATCGTCTTTCCCGCTTCATCGCGGTGCAGATCTACGACGGCCGCTACTATGACCTGGCCACGAAGGCGGCTTTCGCAGCCGTTGACACCTTCGCCGCCAAAGCCACCGGCAAAGTCAAAGTCGGCCTTTACAAAGGCAACATCTTCTTCCAGTCCCTGACCGGCGTCAAGGCCAGCCTCTACTTCGAGGCGGACGCTTCCATGGAAGCCAGCAAGGGCTTGAACCCCGTGAGCTCCCAGGGCTTCGCCGAGATACAGAGCGTGGAAGCGCGCTCCATGGCGAAGGCCGGGCAGGTAACCGAATACTGAAAAAACTCATGATCGGAAATTCCAAAATTTTAGCGATTCTTCTCGCCTTCGCCGCGGCCGTTACGGTCTGCGCCGAATACGAGGTGCTTTGGTCTGACACCTTCTCCTTCGACACCAACCAAAGCTCGCCCGTCGACGTGAAAATCGACGACGCGATCACTTACAGCACGGCTTGGATCGCCGGCAGCGGAAGGGAAGCCGTCGTCACGGCGGAGGGCGTCAGCAGCGGCGACACTTATGAGATCGCCCGCTTGTACGACGACAACCGTGTGTCCAGCAACTGCTGGGACTATTTCATCGCCAACGCCGACCCGGGAGAGGACTACATCATAACTCACACGGTAACCAGCGGCGGCCAGGTGATAGATGAGGAGTCCGTCAGGGTGCGCCTCGCCTCCTCGCTGGAAGATGAGGCGAGCTGGTCCGGCAATTTCTCCCTCGATACCGTTGGCACCGCTCCGGGCACCACGCTGACGCTTCTGACGACCGACGACATCGTCTACGACGCCCGCTGGGCCGAGGGCGAGGACAGGGTGATAAAAGTCAGCGCCGTCTCCAACGAGTCTCCCGGCCAGGAGTATCCCCTTTACGAGAGCGAAACCGACGAGCACGGCACCTTCAGGTGGAACTACTTGAGCGAGGATGTGCCCTCCACGGTCACCTATACGCTTTACTACGAGATCACGGGAAGCGGCGTGATAACCATGGGGAGCGCCAATCCGACAATCCGCATACTGCCCGAGCCGGCGTTTATTTGCGCGCTTTTCGCCCTGGCGTCCCTTTGCGCGCTAAGAAAGAGACAAATGCCGACGGAAAGGTGAAAGAGACGATGAGAATCGCTTATCTTACAACACTCGGCGTCCTTTCCTGCCTGGGCGCTTTTTCGCAAACCGTCGAGAGCGTCGCCTGCCATCAGCACTGGCCCTGGGACGGCAAGGTCGAAGTGGAATTCGTCCTTTCAAGCCCCAGCGCCGACCCGGTCTTCGAGGTGAAGTTCTTCGGGAAAATAGGGGAGGGCGAAAGTTTTCCGCTGACGGGCCTGGACGGCGACGGCGCGGCCGGGATCGTTCTTGGTTCCGGCAGCAAGAGAGTGACCTGGGACGCCGCTTCCGCGTTTCCCAATTCCAAGGTGAGCGGAGTCAGGATCGCGCTGGCGGCCGAGGATGTGACGAGCCGGGCCGAGTATCTTATCCTTAACCTGTCCGACTACACTTTCTCCTGCGCCGCCACTACGAACCTTAATACCGTGGCTTCCGGATCCGTCAGCAAGACGGGCGAGATCTGGTTCAGAAGGATAGCGCCCGGCGCCTACTTTATGGGTTCCGATTCCGGCGACTGGGGTTATTTCGATCCTTCCTTCAACAGCAAAAACACCGAGCCCAGTCACGAAGTGCGGATCACCAGAAGCCACTACATAGGCATTTTCGAAATGACCGAGGCGCAGTTCGAAAAGGCCGATTCGGAAACGGCGGGCGCCTCCTGCCTTCCCCAAACGCGCGTTACCTACGCCAGGCTGAGGGGGACGGATTTCGGCGCCACCTGGCCCGTTTACACAGACCGCAGGGTCGACGCCGACAGCTTCCTCGGGCGTTTGCGCGCCAAAGTGGGCAACAGCGTCATAATAGACCTGCCGACGGAAGGGCAGTGGGAGCTGGCCAGCCGCAGCGTAGGCGACGGGACTTCCCTGGGGCTCGGCTGCTGGAACGACGGCAGCCCCTACGATTCCGCCGACGGGACAACGGACGCCAATCTTGACAAGGTCGCCTGGTACAAAGGCAATTCCGGCAGCGTTCCCCACGAGGTCGGGGAAAAGAAGCCGAACCTTATCGGGCTTTACGATATGCACGGCGGCGTCTGGGAATGGTGCGTCGACTGGTTCGACAGAAATTACGGTCTCACCGGCGCCCAGCGCTCCGGCCTTACCATTGATCCGGTTGGTGCCGTCCCGGACGGGACAATCAAAAATTCGCGCCGCTGCGGCAGCTACAATAACGACCCCGTAGACTGCCGCATCCCGCGCCGCGCCGCCGAGAGCGCGGTCACGACTTACGCCGACTACGGGTTCCGGCTGGCCTTGATCTATCCTTAAGCAGACATAAAAGAGGACACCACATATGACCACAATGAAAAAATTAACGGCGATACTGAGCGTGTTTGTCCTGGCCTCCGCCGCCATGGGGCAGATGGTCTCGAACATTAGCTGCGTCCAGCGCTGGCCCTGGAACGGGCTGGTGGACATCGAGTTCACGCTCGCCTCCGAAAACAACAACGGCATGCCGGTTTTCGATCTGGCCTACTACGGGAAAATCGGCGACGGGACGCCTTTCCCGATCAAAACGCTCCTTGGCGAAGGCGCGAGCCGCATCGCCATCGGCGAGGGCGCGCACAGGGTCACCTGGGACGCCTACGCCGACTGCGGCGCGTCAGTAGACGCCGGCAACGTCAAAGTGGCCGTGGTGGCGAGGGAGTCAGCCATGCCTCCCAAGTACCTGATCCTTGACCTTCAGACCTACCAGATATTGGAAAGCTGGACCGATCCGAGCCCCTCCGACAACGCGACGAAGCAGACGCAGATCTGGTTCAGGAGGATCGAGCCCGGCACTTTCACCATGGGCGCGAGCTCCGATGACCGCGCCTATTTCAACGTCGGCATGAACAACGAGACCGTCCACGAAGTCACCATCACCAAGCCGTTTTACATCTCGGTCTACGAGACCACCGAGGCGCAGTACGCGAAGATCGACAGCGAAACGAGCGACTCTTCCATGCTCCCCAAGACCGGGCTTGATTACACCGACATCAGGGGCGAAAACGTCGGCACGAACTGGCCCGGACTGGGCCACGCGGTGGACAGCGACAGCTTCCTCGGCAAGCTGCGCGCCAAAACCGGCCATGAAGTCGTTTTCGACCTTCCCACGGAAGCGCAGTGGGAGATGGCCGCCCGCAGCAAAGGCGACGGCACCTTCTACGGCGACCTCCACTGGACCGACGGAAGCTCGTATGCCAAAGTTGACGGTAACGTGAACCAGGACACCAACCTTTTCCGCCTGGCCTGGTACAAGAGCACGATCCACGAAGTCGGCTTGAAGGAACCGAGCAGCATAGGCCTTTACGACGTGCACGGCAACGTCTGGGAATGGTGCCTCGACTGGACCATTGACAATCTGGGAACCGCCCCCGTCACCGATCCCGTCGGACCGCTTCATCAGAAAAACAACTCCGGTCAAAGGATGCGCCGCGGCGGCGCGGCCAGCAACGCTCCCGGGGAGATGCGTATCGCCCGCAGGAACGCTGCTTCGCCCACCTCGACGCACGCCGACTACGGTTTCCGCATGGTAATAATCGTGGGGGAATGACTATGATTTCGCGCCTCAAAATTTTCCTGGCTCTCACAGCCTTTTCCAGCCTTTGCTTCGGCAGCTCCGCCGTAAGCGTCTCCTGCCATCAGCGCTGGCCCTGGAACGGGAAGGTCGACATCGACTACGTTTTGCAAAGCTCCGCGGCGGAGCCGATGTTCAACGTGATCTTCTACGGCAAGATCGGCGACGGCGAAAGCATAAGGCTTACCAACCTGAACGGCGACGGCTCCTCCGGGCTCGTTGTCGGCGCCGGCGAAAAAAGGGTGACCTGGGACGCTTCCGCGCAGTTCCCCAGCACCAGCTCGGACAACTTTAAAGTTGCCCTGGCGGTGGAGGAGATCGTCGAGGATCCCGAATACATGATCCTAAACCTCGACGATTGGACTTTCTCCTACGCAAACAGCACCAACCAGACCACCATAGCGGTCGGCTCCGACAGCAAAATCAGCGAGATGTGGTTCAGGAAGATCGAGCCCGGAACTTTCATGATGGGCTGCGCCACCAACGAATGGGACAGCTCGACCGCTGCCAACGAACCGCTTCACTCGGTCGAGATCAGCAAAAAATTCTACATCTCCATCTTCGAGACCACCGAGGCTCAGTATGACAGGATCGCAAGCGACACCCAGGGCGTCTCATGCCTGCCCAAGACGCGCATGAGCTACGACGCCCTGAGGGGCGCCGCAGCCGGCGCCACCTGGCCGAGCCAGACCGACCACAGGGTGGACAGCGACAGCTTCCTGGGCGTCTTCCGCGCCAAACTGGGCAACGCGCTCGTAATTGACCTGCCCACCGAAGCGCAGTGGGAGATGGCCTGCCGCTCCAAGGGCGACGGCACCTTCATAGGAGCCGGCTGTTGGAACGACGGCAGCCCGTACGCTCTTTACAACAACAAGACCAAAGACGACAATCTCGCCAACCTTGCCTGGTATTCCGGCAACTCCGGCAGCGCCATGCATGAAGTAGGCTTGAAGAAGCCCAATCTCGTCGGCCTCTACGACATGCACGGCAACGTCTGGGAATGGTGCGTCGACTGGTTCGCGAACTCCTACGGACTTTCGAGACAGCAGCTTTCCCAAACCACGGTCGACCCTGTCGGCGGGTCGTCAGGCTCGGGCCGCTGCAGGAGAGCCGGCAGCTATTCCGGCAACCCCACCGATATGCGCATCTCCTCGCGCCGCGCGCCCATGAACGGCAGCACCTACGCCGACTACGGGTTCCGCCTCGTCAT
>JAGCDY010000106.1 GCA_017650925.1 bacterium | reverse complement strand
TCGAAGACCTCTCCTTCCGTTTCGCCAACCAAGCGCGCCGCCACGCGGAACTATAAAAAAGTTGAAAAAACGCGAATAAAAAAAAGAGCCGCTTTGCAAGCGGCTCTTTTTATTTTTCTCCTGCTGGAGCGGGCGACCGGACTCGAACCGGCAACCAACAGCTTGGAAGGCTGTGACTCTGCCAATTGAGTTACACCCGCGGTAGCTGGAAAAACAGCCCGAACGGGCGACCGATTAACGCTTCGAGAACTGGAAGCGGGCGCGGGCGCCGCGCTGACCGTATTTCTTGCGCTCTTTCTCGCGGGCGTCCCTGGTGAGGAGGCCGTTGGATTTGACGAGGGCGCGCGTAGCGTCGTCGATCAGAGCCAAAGCTCTGGCGATGCCGTGACGGATGGCGCCGGCCTGGCCGGAGATGCCTCCGCCAGAAACGGTGGCGACAACGTCGAACTTGCCGATGATCTTGGCGGCCTCGAAGGCTTCCTGGACCAGCTGGCGGGTCGTGTCGACGGGGAAGTAATCCTCGAAGGCGCGGCCGTTGACGGTGATGGTGCCGTTTCCGGGTTTCAACACCACGCGGGCCGAAGATCTTTTGCGGCGGCCGGTGGCGGAGTAGCTGGAAGTGAAGACGCGGGTGTCAGGAACGGGAGCGGCCTGGACCTCGGGCGTTTTTTCGACTTCGGGAACCTCGGTGGTTTCCGGGGTGACGGTGCTGTTTTCGCTCATATTATCACTCATATCTTAGAGAAGTGTTACAGGGTGATCTCAACGGGTTTCTGCGCGGTGTGAGGATGCTCAGGACCGGCATAGACTTTGAGTTTGGCAAGGATGGAGTATCCGAGCTTGTTCTTGGGGAGCATGCCCTTCACGGCGTGCAGAATGACACGTTCCGGATGGGAGGAGATGACATCCGCGAAATTACGGCGCTTGAAGCCGCCGGGGTAACCGGAGTGGCTGGTGTAAGACTTATCGGTCGCTTTACGGCCGGTAACGCTCACTTTCTCAGCGTTGATAACGACGACATAGTCGCCGCCGTCCACGTTCGGCGTATAGGTGGCTTTGTTTTTGCCGCGCAGAATGTCGGCCACTTTAGTGGCGAGTCGACCGAGGTTCTGGCCTTCGGCGTTGATCAGATACCATTTCTGATCGACTTCGGAAGCCTTGAGAACGAAGGTCTTGTTGACGTCTTGCTGTTTCATAATTTCCTTAAGTTAAATAAAGAAAAACGTTTTTTCCATAAACCGTAAGAGGAACGAGCGTCATGCTCGGAAACGCTTATTCCTTTTTAAAGGTTTAGGCTTAAGATAATACCACTTTGCCTTTTCAAAGTCAACCAGCGCATTTTCGGGCAGTTGGTCCCGGCCCTTGCGCCGAAATCGCGGTTGTGCTAGAATAACTGAACATTTTAATAACTGATTCTGCCCCAAAGGGGCAAAAACCCTTAGCTCCATAGGAGAAATTTATGGCTATTAAAGTTGGTATCAACGGTTTCGGCCGTATCGGCCGCATGGTTTTCCGCGCGGCGGTCCAGAATTTCGCCAACGACATTGAGATCGTCGGCATCAATGACCTTCTTGAACCCGATTATCTGGCTTACATGCTTCGCTATGATTCGGTTCACGGTCGCTTCACCGGCGACATCGCCGTGGAAGGCACTAACCTCATCGTCAACGGCAAGAAGATCCGTCTGACCGCTGAGAAAGAGCCCGCCAATCTTAAGTGGGACGAAGTCGGCGCCGAAGTCGTCATCGAATCCACCGGTCTCTTCCTGACCGATGAAAAGGCCCGCGCTCACATAACCGCCGGCGCCAAGAAAGTCATCATGTCCGCTCCCTCTAAGGACGCCACCCCGATGTTCGTCTTCGGCGTTAACGACAAGACCTACGCCGGCCAGGACATCATCTCCAACGCCAGCTGCACCACCAACTGCTTGGCCCCGATCTGCAAAGTTCTGAACGACGCTTTCGGCATCAAGCGCGGCCTTATGACGACCGTGCACGCCGCCACCGCCACTCAGAAGACCGTTGACGGCCCGTCCAAGAAAGACTGGCGCGGCGGCCGCGGCATCCTTGAGAACATCATCCCGAGCTCCACTGGCGCTGCCAAAGCTGTCGGCAAAGTTCTCCCTGAACTGAACGGCAAACTGACCGGCATGTCCATGCGTATCCCGGCCTCCGACGTTTCCGTGGTCGACCTGACCGTGGAACTCGAAAAGGCCCCCGCTGAAGATAAAGACGCCGCTTACGCCGCCATCTGCGCCGCTATGAAGAAGGCCAGTGAAGGCGAACTGAAAGGCGTTCTGGGCTACACCGAAGACGCTGTCGTCAGCACCGACTTCCGCGGCTGCACGCTGACCTCCATCTTCGACGCCAAGGGCGGCATCCAGCTCGATCCGACCTTCGTCAAGGTCCTTTCCTGGTACGACAACGAAATGGGCTACTCCAACAAAGTTTTGGAAATGGTCCGCGTCGTCGCCAAGTAAGCGAATAAAAGCGATCCTCAAAATAGGGGCGGGAGGCTTTGGCCGCCCGCCCTTTTTTTCATAAAACTCAAAAGGAATTTTTTATGAACAAGAAAACTTTAAGAGACGTTGAATTGAAAGGCAAAAGAGTCGTCATGCGCGTGGACTTCAACGTGCCCATGGCCAAGGACGGCTCCGGCAAAATAACGGACGACACCAGAATCGTTGCCGCTCTCCCCAGCATCAAGTACGTCCTGGAACAGGGCGGATCTCTGGTCCTCATGAGCCACCTGGGCCGTCCCAAAGGCAAAGGCTATGAACCGGAATTCACTCTGAAACCGGTTGCCGAAGCTTTGAGCGCCAAGCTCGGCCAGGAAGTGAAGTTCGTTCCGGACTGCATGGCGGCCGACGACGTTGTCAAAGCCCTCAAGCCCGGCGAAGTCGCTCTGCTTGAAAACACCCGCTTCTACAAAGCCGAAGACGGCAAAGTCAAAAAAGACGATGAGAAGAAGGGCATCCATCTGACCGAGGAAGAATACCAGCAGAAGAAAGCCGAACTGAAGACCAAGCGTCAGGAAATGGCCAAGAAGCTGGCCTCTTACGGCGACCTCTACTGCAACGACGCCTTCGGCACGGCTCACAGAGCCCATGCCAGCACGGCCGTCATCGCCGACTATCTCAAGCCCGCCGTTTCCGGCTTCCTGCTTGAGAAAGAGATCCAGTTCCTGGGCGACGCGGTTGAGAACCCGGTTCGTCCCTTCGTCGCCATCTTGGGCGGCGCCAAGGTCAGCGACAAGCTGGCTGTGGTCAAGGCTCTCTTAGCCAAGGTCAACACGCTCATCATCGGCGGCGGCATGGCCTACACCTTCAAGAAAGCCCAGGGCATAAAGATCGGCAACTCCCTCTGCGAGGACGACCAGGTCGCCTACTGCAAGGACATGCTGGATGAAGCCGCCAAAAAAGGCGTCAAGATCCTTCTGCCCGTCGACAACGTCATCGCCGACAAATTCCCCGAAACGAAGGACGCAACTGACATTCAGATGAAAGAATGCGAAGGCGACATCCCCGACGGCTGGATGGGCCTCGACATCGGCCCCAAGAGCGTTGCGATCTTCGCCGACGCATTGAAGGACGCCAAGACCGTGGTCTGGAACGGACCGATGGGCTGCTTCGAGTTCGCGCCCCTCTCCAAGGGCACCTACGGCGTCTGCGACGCGGTCGCCAAAGTCAAAGCCAACGGCGGCGTCTCCATAATAGGCGGCGGCGACTCTGTCAGCGCCGTTAAGAAGAGCGGCAAGGCCGCCGAGATGAGCCACGTCTCCACGGGCGGCGGCGCCTCCCTGGAATTCCTGGAAGGCAAAGTCCTCCCCGGCGTGGCCTGCCTCGACGAAAAGTAAAAAGTGCGGCCCAGAGCTCTTACGATAGCGGGTTCCGATTCCGGCGGAGGCGCCGGGATCCAAGCCGACCTCAAGACCTTCACGGCCCTCAAGGTCTTCGGCACGACGGCCGTCACAGCCGTCACCGTGCAGAACACCCTGGGAGTGCAAGGCTACCAATTGATCGAGCCGGAGACCGTCTCCGCGCAGATCGAGGCTGTCTTGGATGACATCGGGACCGACGCCGTAAAGAGCGGCATGCTGGGAACCGCGGATATAATCGCGGTGGTGGCGCATTCCCTGCGTCACCGCCGCCTTACTTATGTACTCGACCCCGTGATGATCGCCAAGGGCGGCGCAAAACTCCTAGCCCCCGACGCGATCCAAAACCTCAAGGATCTTCTCATCCCGCTCGCTACCATAGTCACTCCCAATATTCCGGAAGCGGAAGAAATAAGCGGTATAAAGATCGACTCCGAAGAAGCGAGAATTTTAGCCGCCCAGAAGATCCTTTCTCTCGGCCCCCAGGCCGTCATTATAAAAGGCGGACACGGCAAAGCGGAGCAGGGGAGTCACGCCTTCGATGATCTCATTCTCATCAACGAGCCAGACTCAGTAAAACAATTCTATCTCCCCACCGAGCGCATCGACACGCGTTGCGACCACGGCACCGGCTGCACCTTCTCGGCAGCTCTTACAGCTTATCTAGCCAAAGGCGAAGACATCTATTCCGCCGCCAAAAACGCCAAAGCCTATTTGACCGCCGCTCTAAAAGCCGCTGAACCCAATGGAAGCGGCCACTGCTCGGTCGATCATACTTTCGCGCTTTAATAACGCAAAAAAATCACATACCCTTCGTTCACGGACTACGCGCTCAATTTTAAATGAGCTCCTCCTCCGTGAGTTCACTACAGGGTATGTGATTTTTTTGCTATAGTTAGCGAGCGTTTGTTTCGCGGCCTACGTTAAAAGCAATCGTGTTGGATTCCCGGAGTTTTTCGGGGAAGTTGTTTTCCAGGGCTTTCTGCCAATTTTCCTCCGGAATCTCCGGAAGTTTGGTGGAGAGGTAGCCGAGAAGGGCGACGTTCAATCCCTTTGGATTTGGCAAATCTTCGATCTTGATGATGTCCGGCTCGATGACAACGGTCTTTTCGCTGCGGCATAGCGCGTTCGGGTCTTTTTGCGAAGCGTCCAGAAGGACGAGGAAATCAGCGGTGCCGGCGGGAATCATCGGGCTCTTGATGCCGGAGCCGAATCTCACGTCGCTGCTGACGGAACCGCCGCGCTGGCTCATGCCGTGCACTTCCGCTTTCTTAACGTCGAAGCCGGTAAGGAAGGCGGCTTCCGCGGTGATGTCAGATGCTCTCAAAACGCCCTGTCCGCCAAGGCCCGCGAAAACTATATTGATGTTCTTCATGCTTTTTTCTCCGCTTCTGCTTTTTCCCTGTCTTTAAGATGCTTCAGAGCCAAAAGGCAGGATCGCTTCATGATTATCATGCAGACGTCTTCACGGTCGAGCTGTTCCCGGATGAAGTCCTTCAAAGTATCCTTCATGGCCAGGGGATCGACTTCCTCCACTCTCACGCCTATGGCTCTGGCGACGGCGGCGGGATCGACTCTAACGGTCTCCGTGTGGTCCAGCCTGCGGCCGGTGCCCGGATGTTCCTGAAGGCCGGTCATGGCGGTGGTGGAGTTGTCAAGCAATATCACGACATGCCCGTGGGGCGGTCTGTTGTAGACCATGTCCACAAGCCCGGTCAGCCCGCTGTGCATGAAGGTGGAGTCTCCGATAACGGAGACTATTCTTTTCGCCTGCTCAGCCGGCAGAACTTCTCTCATGCCGAGAGCCGCGCCGATAGAGGCGCCCATGCAGACGCAGGTGTCCATGGCTTCATAAGGAGGAAGCACGCCCAGGGTATAGCAGCCGATGTCGCCGCAGACCGTGCAGCCCAGGTCGTGCAGAGCTTGGAAGGTGAGGCGGTGCGGGCATCCCGGGCAGAGCTGAGGCGGTTTGCCGGGTGCGGGGGCGGGATCGGGGGTGACGTCCTCCGCGGCCAGTTTCTTAACTCTGGCCACATTCAGTTCGCCGTAGCGGAAGGCTTCCTTTTTGCCTCTGACTTTCATGCCGGCGGCCAGGAGAGCTTCCACCACGATGGGATCGCCTTCCTCCACGACAAGGTTGTCCTCGTGGCTTTCAACGAAAGCTTTGATCTTGTCCGTGGGCAGGGGGTAGGTCATACCGGGCTGCATGATCCTGGCTTCGGGCAAAGCTTCCGCGGCGTGCATGGCGGAGATGCCGGTGGCAATGACGCCCTGTTTGGCGTTCTCAGGTCCCAGGAAGGTGCAGGGACCTTCCTTGACGTTCCACTCTTCCATGTCATGCAGTCTTTTTCTCAAGCGCAGGTGCGCCAGTCTCGCGAAAGCCGGCACCATCACGTGGCTCTTGGCGTCCTTAGTATAGGAGGGCGTCTCGGGCTCGCTGAAATTTCCGATCGAAACGATGGTCTTACTGTGGCAGACCCTGGTGGTCAGGCGCAGGATTACCGGCGTTCCGAAACGCTTGGACAATTCCGTCGCCAGAATAAAATAATCGTAGCACTGCTGGGAGTCGGCGGGCTCGAGCATCGGAAGCCCGGCGGCTACGGCGTAGCGGCGGGAATCCTGCTCGTTCTGGCTGGAAGCCATGCCGGGGTCGTCCGCGGCGCAGATGACAAGCGAGCCTTTCACTCCGGTGTAGGCTGCGGTGAAGAAGGGGTCCGCGGCCACGTTCATGCCCACGTGCTTCATGGTGACCACGGCCTTGCCGCCCGCCAGCGCCGCGCCGATGGCGACTTCCGCCGCCACTTTCTCATTGGGCGCCCACTGGGCGTAGCCGCCCAAAGCGGAGAAGGTCTCCAAAATTTCCGTGGAGGGAGTCCCCGGATAACCTATCCCGAGATTCACTCCGGCCACTCTGGCGGCGTGGGCGATAGCCTCGTCGCCGTTCAAAAGTTTCTTCGTTGGATCCATATGAATTCCTTTTATTTTTAGACTATTTACAAATTTAAACTATACCACAGCGAAGAAGAAAAAGCAACTTGACATTGGCCTTGGGAAGCGTTTGGAAGGGATTTGCGAAACATGTTTGCCTCTTTTTTGCTAAAATATATTAAAGTATGTACAGAGAGGTTTTTTATGAAACGCGTTTTAACTTTCGCCGCCATCATTTTCACGGCCAGCTCGCTTTTTGCCGGATCTATTTGTACCCAGAAAGTAGTGACAGCGCAGGGTTTTGTGAAAGGCTCCACAACGGTCAGCTTGAGCGGGCAGATGACGGAGTCCGCCATGGACGGTATTGCCGGAGGCGAAACCATAGCCGTCTATAACTCTCTCGACAGCTACTTGACTTTTCCAACGCTGCTTCAAAAGACCAAGACTGGTTACGGAAAAAAGTTCAATTCCAAGAATGTTTCCGTAAGCGCGAAGAACGGAAAATTCCAGTGGACGGAAAAGGACGTCACAAAATATCTTTCCTTTGCTGTTGGAAGAGAAAGAATAAAGCCTGACAAAGCCACTTTAAAATCCAGCGGCACGGTGGACACCGCGGATCTTGCAAAACTTGACGACAAAAAGCTAACCGTTTACGATTATTCCAGCGCGGAAAAAGGACTGGGGCATCTCGCTTCGCTATCTTGTCCCCTTGAGAAGAAAGGCAAAAATTACAAGTATTCAAAAAAAGATCAGGATCTGCAGGTGAAGTTATCAGCCAACTCCAACGGCAAGGTAAGCGCTTCTTATAAACTTCAGCCTAACGTCGCTTCTCCGGCTTTTATAGACAACGAGTATGTGTTTACGAACAAATACGATTATTCTTTGGTAATTGTCGGCGAAGGGGAAGTGTATTCCGATTTCTACGGACCTGATCAAGTCGAATTCGACGTAACCGAAAACAGTGACAAGTTTCGCTTTTTTTACTGCAAAGGGGTAAATGTCACGAACAACCTCATGACTTTGGAGCTGAATGAAGACACTGAGGTCACGGCGGTTTTCGGAAACTATGATTTTAGGCTAAACGTAATTGGCTGCGGTTCTGCCAAATTTGAATTCACCGGGCCGGACGAGGTGGCGATTGGAGCGCTGAAAGATAGTGCGCCTTTCCGTCACTTTTTGGTGAACGGGAGAATATATACCAGCAGTAACATTCATCTTATGCTGACAAAGGATACGGTCGTGGAAGCGGTCTTCGGGACTTATGATTTCACGACGAGGGTCATTGGAGGCGGCTACATAAATTATGAATTCACCGAACCGGATCTCGTGAAGATCAAAGCGCTGGATGGAAACAAGTTCTTCCGTTACTTCCTGGTAAACGGTCAGAAACGCACGGAAAAAGAGCTGCAGCTTCCGCTGCAGGAAGACACAGTGGTAGAAGCGGTCTTTGGAACTTATGACTTTTCGCTCGAAATTGTCGGAAACGGTTCGGTGGATGTTGAATTCACAGGACCGGACAATGTGGAAGTGAGAGTTCTGGATGGCGACGCGCCGTTCCGTAACTTTACTGTCAACGATACATATTGCGCGGATGAAACCATGTCTCTTGCCCTGCAGGAAGACACGGTGGTTAAAGCTGTTTTTGGAACTTACGCCTTCAGAACGGAAGTTTTAGGCAACGGATCGGAAGAGCATGAATTTTTGGGACCGGATCTAGTGGAAGTCCGCGTTCCCCAAAACAGCGCCTTCTGGCGCTACTTTACGGTGAACGGCGAAACACGCAAGAACACGACGACGCTGCTTGTTTATTTGCATGAAGACACCGTGGTCGAGGCGGTCTTCGGAATATACGCCTTATATTTGGGTGTCGTCGGCCCCGGGCAGGTGAGCCGCGAGTTCACAGGGCAGGATGAAGTTGAGATAAAAGTGACCGAGGGCAGCGATCTTTTCCGCTTCTTTAATGTGAACAGGATAATTTGCAGCGATAGTTCGATCCAGCTCTCTTTGGAGCATGACACGGTTGTCAACGCGGTTTTCGGCAGATACCGTCTCTCGGTGGAGATCGTTGGCGACGGATCTCTGGATTACGAGTTTAAAGGGCAGGACGATGTGGAAATAAAAGTCCCCGAGGATGCGGAGCACTTCCGTTATTTAACGGTCAACGGAAACAAAAGCTTTGAAAAGAATTTGCTTGTCAAAATGACAGGGGACACCGCGGTCAAAGCGTTCTTTGGGAAATATGACTATGAAACTGTCGTTGTTGGAAGCGGGATCGTAAAAAGCGAGTTCACGGGAGCCGACGAGATAACTCTCCGCGCGATCAACGAAGAAGACATATTCAGCCGATTCGAATGGAACGGCTGCGTCACAAACCTGTCGCCTGTTTCCATCCAGCTGGTTTCCGACACCGTCGTCACCGCGGTATTTTCGGCGGCCGATTATATGGTAGTTTATATAAGCGGCGGAACTTCGGCCAAAAGATGGTCGTCCAGAATCACGAAAAACAAACCGGATGTAACGAGCGACAAATGCAGGGGCGAGGAACTCTGGTTAAGATATGTGCCGCCCGGCGTCTACATGATGGGATCGCCCCAAAACGAAGCGGGCCGCGGGACCAGGGAAGATCAGCACGAGGTAACCATAACCAAAGGATTTTACATAGGTGTTTTTGAAGTGACTCGAAAGCAATTCAAATACATCACGGATACGAGTTACCCCACAGACGTGGAAGCGACTTATCCAGTCCGCAATGTTAACTTTGATCGGTTGAAAAGCGATGCCAGCATTACTTCGAAATCCGTCATTAAAGTCATGAGAGACAAAACAGGGCTTCAGTTTGACCTTCCCACCGAGGCGCAATGGGAATATGCTTGCCGCGCTGGCACGACCACGGCTTACAACAGCGGAAACAACATGGGTGACAAAGGCTTCGACCTAACGGAGATCTGCAATGACATTGATGCCGGGCTCAAAAAAGTTGGGATAAAAAAGCCTAACAAATGGGGCCTTTACGATATGCACGGCAACGTTTGGGAATGGTGCCTTGACTGGTATACTGACAATTTGGGTTTCGATCCTGTCGTCGACCCAACGGGCCCTGAAACCGGCGAAAAGAAAGTTTTGCGCGGCGGTTGTTATCGGAGCTTTGAGAACGAGTGCCGCTCCGCTTTCAGATCCTACTCCGAGCCCGACCATAATTGTAATGATGACATTTATGACCGTTTCGGTTTCCGATTCGTGATCAACGAAAAGTAGGTGATCAAATTTTTGCTAAAATATACGCATAATCCGAATAGAGAGGTTCTTATGAAACGCATTCTTGTTTTCGCCGCCATCCTTTTCATGGCCAATTCGCTCTTCGCCGGCTCCGTCATTACCCAGAGAGTCGTGCGCGCCCAGGGCTTTGTGAAAGGCTCCACAACGATCAGTTTGAGCGGTCAGCTTGACCAAGCCTTTCTGGACAGCCTGGATGCCGGAAGCGGCATGGCGATCTATAATTACCTGGACAGCTATCTGACTTTCCCGACTTTGCTGCCCAAGACCAAGGGGGGTTACGGTACGAAATCCAAAACTCAGAGCATTTCCGTCAGCACGAAGAACGGCAAGTTTTCCTGGGCGGAAAAAGACGTGACGCCTTACTTCGCTTTCGCCAGCGGCTTTGAGAAGATCGCTCCCACCAAGGCCACTTTCAAATCCTCCGGTACGCTCCAGGGCGGCGGGCTTGACGATCTCGGCACGAAGAAATTTACGGTCTTCGACTTTCCTTGCGACCGTCATGGCTTCGGTTACCTCGGTTCTTTGGCCTTCTCGCCGGAAAAGAAAGGCAAGAACTACAAGTTCACCTACAAAGAGGATAATTGGCAGGTGAAGTTCTCCGCCAACGCCAAGGGCAAGGCGAGCGCTTCCTACAAGCTGCCGCCGGATGCCGCTACTCCCGCTTTTGTCACCGAAGAGTATATTTTCACCAACAAGTACGACTATTCATTTGAGCAGGTCGGCGGGGGCGAAGTGGAATACGGCTTCGTCGGCCCCGATAAGGTCGAACTGAAAGTGACGGAAAACAACGACAAATTCCGTTATTTCCTCTTCAACGGAGAAAAGATCACCAACGACTATCTACTGGCTGATCTTGAGCAAGACTCCGAGTTCACAGCCGTTTTCGGCAACTACGATATCACCGTGAATGTTGTTGGCAGCGGATCTGTCTCGTATGAATTCGTCGGCCAGGATGACGTGAAACTCACCGCGCAAGACGGTGACGAAATGTTTTACGATTTCACCTGGGGCGACAACGTCAGCCGCGAGAATCCTCTGACCATCACCATGACTTCCGACACGACCGTTACCGCGACGTTTAAGGAAGCGGCGTTCATAGTCATCGACATAAACGGAGGAACAGAGGCTAAATCCTGGCCAGTTAGCATGACGCCTTATTCTCCGGAGGTCGAGAAGGACGCTTGCAGAACGACCGAGATATGGCTGAAGCTGATTAAACCCGGCTCGTTCAACATGGGTTCGCCCACTAACGAAGTCGGAAGATATGAAGACGAGGATCAGCACGCCGTCAATTTGACCAAGAATTTCGCGCTCGGCATTTTTGAAGTTACGCAGATTCAGTTTGAGATCATTTGCGGAACGAATTTCTCGGCATACGCCGGATTTGACAGGCCGGCCGATATGGTCTCTTATGATTTCCTCAGGGGAACCTCGAACATCTGGACTTCTCCCGACGCGGTGGACGCGGATTCTTTCATCGGCGTTCTCAGAGCGAAGACTGGATACAATTTCGATCTTCCCACGGAAGCCCAGTGGGAATTCGCCTGCAGGGCGGGCACGACCAATGCTCTCTACACCGGGCAGGAAATTACCGAGAACGTCCGCTGCACGAACGTCGCCCTGATGTGCCGTTACCGTTACAACAGGGAAGACGGCAAGGGCGGATACACCGAGCATACCAGAGTGGGAAGCTACGATCCCAATCCTTGGGGTTTCTATGATATGTGCGGCAATGTCTGGGAATGGACGAGAGATTTTTACGGTGCGTATCCGACGGTTGAGACTACCGATCCTATCGGCCCCGGAACGGGCAGCAAACGCATTCTGAGGGGCGGCAGCTGGGCTGCCAGCGCTCAGAACTGCCGTTCCGCCAGGCGCCGCAGTTATTGGCCGGAAGCCAGTTATGACGGTGGCGACAGCAACTTCGGCTTCAGGCTTTCCATTACTCTCGACTGATCTCACTTGATCTAAATTGTTGAAAAGACCCCCGGATCTTATTCCAGAAAAGGAAAAGGATCCGGGGGTTTGATATAATAAGCGTATCTAACATAACAGCAACTTTTGAGGAAAACAATGTCCAGGGTCATCAAATATCTCTCCATGAAGCTGTACGGATTCTTCCATCCGTTCGTGGCCGCTATTCCTTATTTCCTGGAGTACAGGAAGTTTTGCAAGAGCGCCAAAGAGCAGAAAGATGACCGCTTCGAATTGTCTTGGAAAAACGCTTATCCCTGCCTGAACGACAAGACGTCTGACACGCCTTTCGATTATCACTACGTGTATCACACCGGCTGGGCCGCCAGGATCCTGGCCAAGACCCAGCCCAAGGAACACGTCGACATCTCCTCGTCGCTTTACTTTGTCTCCATTGCTTCCGCTTTCGTGAAGATGAAGTTCTACGATTACCGTCCGGCGGATCTGGTCATGTCAAATTTGGAAAGCGGAGCGGCAGACATTATGACTCTGCCGTTTGAGAATGATTCTTTGGAATCCCTGTCCTGTTTGCACGTTATGGAACACATAGGCCTTGGCCGCTACGGCGATCCTATTAACGCCGCTGCCGACCTTACGGCGATCTCGGAATTGAAGAGAGTCGTGAAGCCTGGCGGAACTTTGATCTTCGCCACGCCTATCGGCGGCAAAGCGAAAGTCATGTACAACGCTCACAGGATCTACACTTACGAACTGCTGGAAAAACTCTTCGAGGGTTTCGAGATCGCGGATTTCGCGGTGATATCAGACAGCCCTAAGGCTTATCATTTCATCGAGCACGCGACCAAAGCGGATGCCGACGCCTGCAATTACGGCTGCGGCTGCTTCTGGTTCAGGAAAAAAGCTTAGCGCGTGAAGAGAAGGCCTAGTTCGAAAAGGGCGTAGGCCGGAAAGAAGAGCAGCAGTTGGCTGACTACGTCCGGTGGAGTGGCGATGGCGGCCAGGATGAGAAGTATTACGATGACGTAGGGGCGGGCGTTTTTTAGTTTGCTTTTTTCCACTACGCCCAGTCTGTTAAGGACGATGATGACCAAGGGGAGCTGGAAGATCAGTCCGCCGGCTAACATTAATCCTCCGACGAGGCTTAGGAAATTAGCGAGCCCGAAGGTGGGCTGAAGGTTCGGGCTGGCGAAACTGAAGGCGAAGCGCATCAGTATTGGCAGTATCGCGTAGAAAATGAATGCGGCTCCGGCGATGAAAAGCAGGGAAGAGAAGACAACAGCCTTGCCAAGGACTTTTCTTTCTTTTTTGTAAAGGGCTGGGGTTATGAAAGTCCAGAACTGCCAGGCGACGTAGGGGAAGGCTAGGGCGAAGGATAGGATGGCGCCCATTTTCAGTTCCGCTATGAAGGCCTCCATCGGGGAAAAATAATGGAGGGTCGCCTGTTCGGGGGGAAGGAGGAGGCTGGTGAAGACGGGAATCAATCTGCCGGACAGATACCAGCAAACCGGGAAAAGGACCGCAATCGCTATGAGCGAGCGGAGAATGACTTTTCTCAGGGCTTCCAGGTGTCCCAGAAAAGTGTTTTCTTCCATGGAAACCTAGTTTTCTTTCTTTTCTTCGGTTTTAGGGGATTTGTCGTCAGAAGAGACCTCTTCCACTTCGGTCTCCACCTCATCCTTGGCTTTCTGGAATTCCTTTTTGGCTTTGCCTAGCGCTCTGGCGAGTTCCGGGATGCGTTTGGCGCCGAAAAGAAGGAGCACCACAAGGACGATAAGGATAATTTCTGTAGGGCCTAAATGCATGGTCGTCTCCTAGAAGGAAGTGTTTGACAGGGTGATGGGAACTTTCTCTATGCAGGTGAAGCGCGGGGTGAGCATCGCTTCCGGGCTTCTTCTGCCGTAGAGGCTGGAGAGGTTGAGGGCCGCCCGTCTCTGGGAGATCCACTTGATGTTCGTGAAGAGCTCCCTTAGGGAGGCGGTGAAGCGCATGTTGTAGGGAACGGCTATGGAGCCGTCCTTTTTCAGATAGAGCGCGCCGAAGCGGGTGGAACCCGTGACAATGCCCTTGGCGGCGTTCACAATGCCCATATAGTGCAGGTAGGGTATGTAGAGTATGTCTTTTTCCCTCGGGGCGTCCAAGAGGTCTGAGAGCGTGTTAATGGGGGTGTTGCCGGAGCCGATGGCGATTGACAAGCTGGGCACGTCGTGGCCGGTCGGTTCGCCGCCGAATTCCTCACAGGTCTCCTTGTTCCAGAAGAAGCTCTGGAAGACGCCCTCTTTGATGAGCGGGAAGGCCTGGCGCTCGATGCCGTTCATGTCGAAGGCGTAGGGGAAGGTGTCTGAGAAACTGGGGTCGTCGACGACGGTCAGCAGCGGGCTGAAGACCTGCTTGCCGAGGTCTTCTTCTTTAAGGAAGCTCATGTCGTGTCTGAGGCTTCTTCCGTTGTAGCCGATCCAGCCGAAGTAGTTGATAAGGTTCGCTATGGCGTCGCGGCCGAAGACCACTTCGTATTCGCCGACAGGCACGCTCATGCGCTCCCTGTTCTTGTACTGCTCGAGGAGCAGGGCGAATTCGTTCCTTAATTCCTCAGGGGCGAACTGGCCGAACTTCACGGCGGACTGGGAGGACTGCACTTCCCACTTTTCCTTGTCGTTCGTAATTACGAGCTCCATGTTCGCGTCCGTGCCGGCGTGGTAGAGCAAGTTGTTGTTGAGGGTGTTGGCCTTCGCCTCGTAGATGGCGCCGGATGAGACCATGCCTGCGAGGGAGAGGCCCTCGCTTAAGAGGTCGTCGGTGGCGGCGCCCACGAGATCGAGGGCGTCGGCCGTTGTCATGTTCTCGATGCGCTGGTCGAAGTTGCTGTCGTCGGGAAGCCTTTCCGGAAGGATGGGCACTTTCCTGTCGAAGCTTACCGGGACCGCGTAGTCGGCTATCTCGGCGGCCCTGAGCAGCGCTATTTTCATCCCGTCTATGTCGTTTGGCGACGTGGTGGTGGAAAAGGAGCCTTTGGCTCTTCCTTTGGTGACGTCGACGTCAAGCGAAAAGGTGTCTTCGTTGGTGTTCGAGGAAACGCCGGAATTCGCGAAACGGACAAGCTTGGATATGCCGCGGTGGAAGTAAAACTCGGCGGTGATGTTGCGTTCGCGGGCGAAATTGCGGAGCTCGTTGGCTGCCGCTGCGAATGTTTCTTTCATAATATACTCCTAACGGTCACAGACCGATCTGAACGTTATCGAAGCGGCAGACGGGGACGCAGTGTCCCAGACGCATGATCTGGCTGGGAAGGCCCTTGCCGCAGTTGGCTACCTGGACAAGCTCGCAAGTGGAAGCGTTGCCGACGGCGGACATCGAGCGCCAGAAGGGCAGTGTCGCGCTTGAGTAGGTGGGGTTCCTGACGATGCCGGTAACTTGTCCGCCTTCAACGAGCCAGCCTATCTCGCAGGCGAAGTGGAACTGCTCTCTGTTGGAGCCGATGGACCAGGAACGGTCGCCGTCCATTATGATGCCCTTTTCGGTGCTCTTTATTATGTCCTCGAGCGTGCCGTCATTGCCAGGCAAGATGTTGATGTTGGTCATGCGCTCGATGGGCGGCCTCGTGAAGTCCATGGCGCGGTTGGAAGCGCCGGATCTTTCGAAGATGATCATGCCGGCTTTCTCGTTGGCTTCCGTGATGGTCTGGCGGGAAGTCAGGGCGCTCTGCAGAATGCCGTTCTTTATGAGCGTGACGTTCCGGCAGGGGACGCCGTCGTCGTCGAAGCCGAAGGATCCCGGGGAGTTCGGCATGGTGGCGTCGGCCGCCACGTTCATCTTGTCAGAGCCGTACCTGAGGCTGCCGAAATCCTGGAGCCTTACGAAGGAGCCGCCCGCGAAGGAGAGCTCGTAACCTAAGATGCGGTCGAGTTCCAGCGCGTGGCCTACGACCTCGTGGGTCTGCAGGAACATGATGCCGGGCTTCAGGATGACGGAGCGGACATCCTTGGGGCAAATCGGAGCGCTTAAGACGGATTCCAGTTCGCCAACTATCCTTTCCGCATGGTCAAGAAAACATTTCGGGTCTTCCAAAAGCTCCCAGCCCCTGGTGCCCCTGGGATCCAGGGTAAGATTAAAGGTGCGTTCCTGGCTGAGGCCGTCCACGTCTATGCCAACCACGCGCATGCCGGCGAAGATGTCGACGATGTCGCGGACGCCGTAGGAGCCCTCGGTGTCGAGGAAGTGGATCTGGCGGTGCTCGGATTCGTAGCTGAGGAAGCGCTGCTTGACGAAGTCTTTCTGTAGCTTGGCGTCAACGCTTTTGAAGAATTCTATTTTTTCCTTAAGGGGAACGTCGAAGGGATCTTTCTTGCAAGGGGACTTGAAGCGGGCGTTGTTCAGGACGTCCCTTTCCGCCAGCTTTACGGGGCGCTCGATGCATTTGGCCGCTTCCTTGGCTGACCTGAAAGCCCGCTGGAAAGTGGCTTCCAGTTCGTTTAGGGAGGAGGCGGAGGCAAAGCCCCAGGCGCCGTCGCAAAGGACCCGGACGCCGAGCCCGAACTTGGAGTTCTGCTCGCAGTTCCTCAGTTCGCCCTGGAGGAAGAAGAGGGATTCCGATTCGTCGTAGTCGTGGAATCTTACGTCGGCATAATCGGCGCCGGCGGCCTTGAGGCGCGAGAGCTGATCGCGCAGAAGGGGTAGGAAGATGCTTTTCATATATCCTTAAGATGTAAGTTTAATAATCTACTTTATTTTACTCATCTCAGGGCTTTTTGTCAAAGCGGTAATGCGCGTAAAAGAGACCTTTTATGATTTTGCTATAATGCTTCCCATGAGAATCGACCTAGGAGGACTGAACGCCCGTCAGAGAGAGGCGGCGGAGACTATAGAAGGGCCCGTTCTGGTGCTTTCGGGAGCGGGGACCGGCAAGACCCGCACCATTACTTACAGGATCGCCAACATGCTTGGGAAGGGCATTTCTCCCGGCAATATCCTGGCGGTCACTTTCACGAACAAAGCTGCCGCTGAGATGGCGGAAAGAATTAGGGCCCTGGCGGGGGAGGCGGCCAAAGAGATGCAGATCTCGACTTTCCACAGCCTGGGCTTGAAGATCATCAGGGAAAATACGGAATACTTCGAACTCCCTTCCTCTTTCACCATTTACGACACGGCGGATCAGGTAGCGGTGGCGAGGAAGGGTCTTAGGGAACTGAAAGTTCCCAACAAGAAATTCGATCCCGATAAGATCCTCTGGCAGATGAACAGCGTGAGAACGGTCGATTACGGGAAGATCGCGCCGAAGTGCGAGGACCCGGACGACGCCTGGGCCATCCAGCACTTGTGGCCATATTATCGGGAAACGCTTAAAAAATGCGGGGCGGTCGATTTCGAGGATCTGCTTTTCCTGCCCCTGCAGCTTTTCAAGGCCAGGAAGGACATCCTCGCGAAATATCAGGAACGTTTTCGCTACGCGCTGGTGGACGAATATCAGGACACGAACGAAGCGCAGTTCGAGCTCATGCGTCTCCTGACCATAAAGAGCAGAAACCTCTGCGCGGTCGGCGACGACGACCAGTCCATTTACGGCTGGCGCGGCGCGGTCATCAGGAACATCCTCGATTTCGAGAAGAATTACAAGGAAGCCAAAGTCATAAGGCTGGAGGAGAACTACCGTTCGACTCAGACGATCCTGGACGCCGCCAACTGCGTCATCAAGAACAACAAGTTCAGGAAAGCCAAAACGCTCTTCACCGCCAACGGGCAGGGAGAGAAAGTCAAGCTCTACTGCGCCGAGAACGAGGAGGCGGAGTGCGCGAGGCTGACGGAACTGATAACTGATCTTCACGCGAAGAAAGTTCCCTTCGGCGACATCGCGATCTTAATGCGAACCAACACGCAGTCGATGCGCTACGAGGAGGCTCTGCGCAGGGCGAGGATACCGTACGTTCTGAAGGGGAATCTGAGTTTCCTGGACCGCAAGGAAATGCGGGACTTTCTCGGTTACCTTAAGCTCATGGTCAACACGCTCGACGAGGAAGCCGTCATGCGCGTCATCAACATCCCGAAGAGGAAGATCGGCGCGACCAGTTTGAAAAAGCTTTCCGATTTCGCCGGCAGCCACAACTGGGACCTCTACACCGCGCTGGGCCATATCGAGGAATGCAAGGAAATAAAGGGCCAGACGAAGGAGGAGATGAAGTCATTCCATGACCTGGTCGAGCGCTACCGCGGTCTTGTCAAGCCGGGAAACTACGCGCGTTTCGTCAGGGACCTCTGGGAGGACCTGAACTACGAGCAGGAGATCAGCGAACTCGATACGGCCGACAGGGAGGAGCGCTTGGGGAACGTCAGCCAGCTTATAGAGAGCATAAGCTACTTCGAAAGGGAGAATCCCAATTCAGGCCTGGACGATTATCTCCAGCAGCTGCACTTGCAGGAAGAGGACGAGGAAGATGACGACGACAAGGACATGAAGGACAAGAACAAGGTCAAGATGATGACCATACATTCCAGCAAGGGCTTGGAGTTCCCTTATGTCTTCATCGTCGGCGTAAACGACGGTATCCTGCCTCACGAGCGTTCGGTCAACGAAGGCGGCCTGGAAGAGGAGCGCCGGCTTTTCTACGTCGCCATAACCAGGGCTAAAAAAGACTTGTTTCTGCTTTATCCCGCCGAAAGGACGCGCTACGGCGTTACGGAAGCCTGCGAGAAATCGCGTTTCATCGAAGAAATCGACGAAGAACTGCTTGAGACTTATGACGAGACCGTTCCCAATGAAGTGACGGACGAAGAAGAGGACGAGATCTTCGCGAAATTAAAAGGCATGCTGGATAAAAAATAGTTTTTTATCGGCAGATGCCAAGCAGCGCTTCGGAAAGTTTGGCGGTCGTGTTGTCTGACGAGAAGAATGCGCTTTCAGTTTCCGTGTAGCGGTAGGCTTTCAATTCCGGATCGTTTTCCCACTCTTTCGCGAGCGTTTCCAATTTTTCTGCGATATCTTCTACGTTCGACTGCTCGGCGGTAAGGCCGTGAAGCTTTTCAACGTACTGCCAGGTCGGGCTTCCCTTGTCGGAAACGGCAAGTATCGGCTTTCCGGAACCAACGTAGTCCGGAAGCTTCGAAAGCAGGGAGTTTTTGACGACGTCGATGGAAAAGAGCGCCGTAGCTTTTTTCATCCATCCGAGGCTCTCAAGGTAATGCACCCTCGGGATGAAATCAAGAATTTTCTCCAACTCGAGATCCTTGGCTTCGCTCTGGTATTTTCCCGGTTCCAGGCCGACGAAGTGCGCTTTAATCTTGTCGCGGAATCTCGGCTCCTTGTCCAAAAAGATCTTCAGGGCCCGGAAAAAATTGAGGGGATTGTGCTTGCCGTAGAAGCAGCCGACGTGGACGAGGTGAAGAGCGTCGGAAAAAGGCTCGACTTCCGGATAGAGAGCTTTGTCGTAGCAGTGGGGGACGAAAAGACCTTTCTTTTGAATGTCAGGGGAATATTTGCCGAGAACGAGTTTCTGAGTCGCTTCCGTTGTGAAGCAGAGCTTGTCCGCCCATTCCGCCACGGATCGCTCCTGCGCGCGGTTAATGGCGGAAACGGGCCAGATCTTTTTGACGTAAGGATTGTCCACCCAGGGGTCGCTGAAATGGGCCAGCCAGGGAAGACCTGAAAACTTCTTGACTTCTTTTGCCAAAAGATGGCTCGACCACTTTAGCCCGAAAGAAGCCATGCAGTCGAAACTCTCTTTTTCCAGGAGTTTTTTCAAGTCTTTCTTCCCGGCTATGCGCCAGGCGTATTTGTCGTCCGGCATGCCGATGGACAAACTGGCCGTAAGGTTCGCGAAAAACCAGTTCTCCAGAGTGTAGCCCGTTATGATCTTTATGTTTTTGCTGAGTTTTTCCGTCAGGTCGAAATCGAGCGGCTCCTGCAGAAGATTCGTGTCGGCCGTGTAGACCGTAATGTCCCAGCCGGCCCTTGCGAGCGCGTTGGCTGTCTTCAGAAGCTGAAGCGAGCGCGCCAAAAGCTGCGGCGGAAAAATAAAGGAGACGATTAGAAGCCTATTTTTCGGCATGTTTTTTCGGAATAAAGCAAAGGGCGAGCGTAATGAGCGCAAGAAGAGGCAGGATGACTACGTGCGAGATGTCGCAGAGCTTGGAGCTCAGGTCGCTCTTTGAGAAAACGAAAATGACGGAATGTTTTCCGGCCGGAACCGGCACGGCCTGCTGCATGAGGTTGCATCTGACGACATCCGTTTTCGCGCCGTCAATTTGCGCGGACCAGCCGGGCAGAGGCTCGCAGGCAAGGCAGACGTAGCCCGGGAAAGCGAAGTCGCAGCTAAGCTCGACTTTTTCCGGCTCGAAGTTGACAAGGGAAACGATGTTCGTCCCTTCGCCCTTTTCCCTTGGTTCGCCCATCTGCAAAAGACAGACGGCCCTGGGATCGGTCTTCGGATCGTTCATCAAAGAGAGCGCCTCTTCGGCGTCGGCAACGAGCTTGGCGCTCTGGGGAGCGTAGAAACGGGGAAGGGCGTTCTTGTATTCGCCAATGACCTGGCGCTGCCCCTGTACGGAAAAGCTTCCGATATTGTCCAGAGGAAGACCCATGCTTTTGAGCAGCCCAAGCTCCTGTGGTGAGCATAGGACGTAGCGGACGTTGGCGTAGAGCACTTTTCTGGCGATGTCGAAATTTCTGTCGTAGAAGAAGAGCTTCCGCCAGAGGCTCGGCCTGGAATCGGCCGGAACGTCGATCGTCGGGATATTGTAAAGCGGGAAGTATTCCGAGATCCAGGGATTGTAGAGCGCCTTGTTAGGGGCGTGCACCCTGAAGAGGGGATCGAGTTTCTGGAGTTTTTTAATGCCGTCCGGGCAGGAGAGGTCGCGGGGATCCGGCTCTATGTAGCGCGTGGCGGTGTAAAGTCCCTGCAGGACAAGCAAGGCAATGAGAGCGCCTAGAAGCCAGCGGCGTTTTTCCTGGTTCAAATCTTTTTTCGCCCTCAGATAGAGGATGACGATCCCGGCGAAGAGCAGCGCGGCTGTGCCGAGCAGCGCGGACTTGGCGCGCAAAGAGGCGAAGACCGTGGATTGTGAAACGGCGGCCTGCTGCAGCTGTTTTTGGATGACGGCGGAGGAGAGTCCGCTTCTCTTTAGCTCGGCTATCTGCTCCACTACGGCGGGATGGTTTTCCAATCCTTTTACGATCTCTTTCTGCTGGCGGCTCTCGAAGGAACCGGAAAAAACGGAGAGGAAAATAAGGACGCCCCAGAGCAGCATGAGAAGCCAGATCAGGGCGAAAAACTTGTCCGACTTGGTCAGGGAGGAAAGAAGATTCTTAAGCATTTCTCTTTTCCTCCAGAAGCGCGGCGAATCCTATGGCGCTCATAACTGAGAGAGCGAGCATCACGGGATAAAGGAACTTTATGGGGTTGCGCATGTCGCTCATCATCGGCAGAGCGTAGAAGAGCCTATATGGGCCGAAGCCCGAAGCGCTGTTGGGAGCGACGTCAAGGTAGCGTCCATATGAGAGCGCCAGTCCGACGACGGCCACGGAAAGCCAGAAGAGCGTCAGCCATTTTTCCTTGCCGCCAAAAAGAAGCGAGACGGCCAGAAGGGCGAGCAGAACGACGACGGCGCCCTCCGCCTGAGTGTTGAGGGAAAAACTCTTCAGGCCTTTGGCGGGCCAATCCAGACTGCGGCCGATCCTGCCGTAATAGGGGCCATCCGCCGACTGCTCTCCCCAGCCGTAAAGTCCGGGGAAGATGAGCGAGGAGGTCTCGCTTATTGGCAGCGACCACTGCGTGGCCCAGTCCCATTTTTCCAGAGGATCCTCTTTCACGGTCTGGACCGTAGAAGTCTTCGCGTCCTTGGATATCCAAAGAACGTAGAAGAAGGCGTGCGAACCGAAAGATACAAAGAGCAGAGCCGCCAGAAGCGCTCCCAAGGCGACCTTGCCGTACGCTTTCTCTTCCCTAGTCTGCCAGAGCAGCAGAAGTCCCCAGAAGAAGAGGACTATCAGCATGATGAAGCCGATGTCGAACTGGTAGCGCAGAACGAGCGCTGAAAGGGCCCCGCTCCAGCAGAAGGCCAGAACGCTCCTTTTTTTCAAAGCTTTCGTCAGGGCGAAAATATCCCACATGAAGGCCGCCCACATCATGAAAGTGCCGGCGTGCCCGCTGTAGACGCAGGTTATGAAATGCCCGGAAAACACGAGCGCCAAAGAGCCCGTGAAGGCGGGAAGGGGAGACAAGCCGATCTCCAGCAGGAAAAAGTAAAGTCCCAACCCGACCAAAAAGACGCACAAAGGGAAGATAACGGTGTTGTAGTACCTGAGGTCAATAAGGCGTCTGATGGGGGAATAGACCTCGTAGTTGGCGGTGTGGCCGTTCCCGAGGTAGCCGTCCTCAGACCACATGACTCCGCCGGGCTTGGCGGCGATCTGTGCTTTCCTTGCTATCTGGTGGTAAGGCGAGTCGCTGGCGATCACGGGACGCGGCGGGAACAAAACGCTGTAAAAGAGCGCCGCCGTGACCGCCAGGAGACCGAGGATGGAAAGAAGATGGTTGCGCATCAAGCGGTCTTGATTCTCGCCGTGCCGTTCTTGTAGAAGGGCGTGGGCACCACTTCCGCTTCCAGCATCTTGCGGCCGTTGTCAATGGCAAGCTTCGTTCCGACTTCCGTGAAGTCTTTGTCAACGTAAGCGAAAGCCACGGCGTAGCCGAGACTGGGAGCGAGCGAGCCCGAGGTTACGGTGCCGACGACTTTGTCGCCGGACAAGACGTTCTGGCCGTTGCGGCCGCTCTGCTTGGTCGTCAGCTGAAGACCCACAAGTTTCCTCGGCGTGCCTTCCGCCAGTTCCTTTTCCACCACGTTTTTGCCGATATAGAATTCTTTGTCCTTGGCGATGGCGAAGGTCAGGCCGCTGGCGACGGGGGACATGGTGTCGTTCATCTCATGGCCATAGAGCGGCAGACCGCATTCAAGACGCAGAGTGTCCCTGGCGCCCAAGCCGGCGGGAACGGGAACGCCAGTCGCGAGCAGGGCGTCCCAAACGGGCTTGCACATCTCGACGTCGATGTAGATCTCGAAGCCGTATTCGCCGGTGTAGCCGGTACGACTGACGATGGCGCGGGAGCCCAAGACTTTCGTCTCGACGAAGGTGTAGTATTTAATCTGCTTCAAGTCGTATTCGCAGATGGGCTGCAAAGCTTCCGCGGAAGCGGGGCCCTGGAGGTCGAGCTTCGCGACCTGGCTGGAGGCTTCGTCAAACTTGGTGCCCGGGGAAAGGTGAGCGCTGATCCACTTGGCGTCGTTTTCGCGCGTTCCGGCGTTCACCACCACCATGAACTTCTCCTCGCTGAGGCGGTAAGTGATAAGGTCGTCCTGTGTTCCGCCCTGCTCGTTCAGAAGGAAGCCGTAGCGGCAGCGGCCGATGGCCAAGGTCGAAAGCTCACAGGTGAAGAGCTTGTTGAGATCAGAAAGCGCGTTGGGGCCGTAAACGAAGAATTCGCCCATATGGCAGATGTCGAAAAGCGCGGCTTTCGTTCTGCAAGCGGTGTGTTCCTCGACGATAGAAGTGTACTGGATGGGCATGTCCCATCCGCCGAAGGGGGCCATCTTGGCGCCCATAGCGACGTGAACGTCATACAAGGGGGTTTTCAGGCACATATTTATTTCCTTAGGATGTGTGGTTATAGGCTATTTCTGAGGCACGTAGAGAACGTCGCCTATCTGCAGGGAACTGTTGTCGGTGTTGTTCATCTTCATGAGCGTCGCCGAGGCCACGCCGAAAGTGCGGGCGATCTTAGAAAAGGTGTCGCCAGGGACGACCGTGTAGGTCGTGACGTCCGGAGCCTGGCTTATTTCGGAAGTGTCTTCCCTTAAAAGCAGGACTCTCCCGTTGGAAAGCGTGGAGCCGATCCTCAGACCGTTGAGATTGCAAATGGTCTTTTCGTCCACTCCGTAGGCTTTGGCAATGCTTTCGACCGTGTCGCCGTCCATGCACTTGTGGAGATAATTCTTGGAGTTCACGGCGGAGCCTTTGCTGACGTTCAAGCCGGCGGAAGCCGGGACCAAAAGGTCGGTGTCCGGGCCCTTCTTCTCCTCCTTATTAACGGTGACGGTTGGACCGGCGTTGCTGTCGGGAACGCTTATGGGTTTCTCCACGGCCGGGCTGATGGTAGTCTCGGTCAGCAGGGCGGGCTTCAGGATGGGTTCGGGCGGTTCCGTCGGGGCGGAAAGCATGACTTCCGAGCTCTTGCGGCAGCCAAGGAAGGCCAGCGAAAGGGCTGCGGCCAATATGAGGCAATATCTGAGAGTATTCATATCTTTTATTCTACCAAAAGAGCGGATTATCATACAATTGCCTTGCTTAAAAACAGTCTTTTTCCTACAATATAGGCGTGAAGAGCAGTGTGTTCAACCGATTCGCGCGGGGTTTAAGGCTCTTTCTTTCCGCCTTGACGGTTTCGCTTGGGGCGGCGGTCTTTTTGTGCTCCGCTAAATTCCTGGAAGGTCTTCCGATGTGCCAGGCGGGGCCTTCCGCGCTTCGCTTAGTTTTTTCCTTTGGGCTGAGCGCTCTGGCCGTAGTTCTGACGCTTGCGATTTTAACGCTTCTATTCGGCCGCCTTTTCTGTTCCTTCATGTGCCCTCTGGGTTCTTTTTTAAGTTTTGTAGCGCTCTTTTCCAAAAAAGGCAGAAAAAAGATCTTTCCGATCACGGGCGGACTTATTCTCGGTCTTTTTGTTGGCGCGATGGTTTTCGGACTGGCCCTGGTTTTCCGTCTTCTTGACCCATATTCGCTCTTCGGCCGCGCGCTGACTGCGCCGCTTTGGTTTGGCATCGTTTTCTTTGTCGTTATCCTTGTCGTCACGCTTCTTTTCGGCCGCCTCTTCTGCACCAGCTTCTGTCCCGTCGGGCTGCTTCTCAGTTTGCTCGCTAAAAGATCGGCTTTTGGGATCTCGATCCCCGACGCATGCGTGCATTGCGGCAAATGCGAGAACGTCTGTCCAACCGGCTGCATCGACCAAAAAAAGAGCGAAGTGAAAAGAGGTTACTGCGTCATGTGCCTGGACTGCCTGACGGTCTGCCCGAAGACAGGCCCGACTTTTGCTTTCCTCTGGAAAAAGCGGGAAGAGGAAAAAGCCCCGGACTTGGGGCGCCGGAAATTTCTCATTTCTCTTTCCGCCGGCGCGGTCATAGGGTTAGCCGGCGGCGGGGTTTTCAAACTGCTTTCTAAAAAACGCCTTTCCGAAGGAACTGAAAAGAAGCTTTTGGTCAGGCCCCCCGGCGCTGTTAAGGAAAGCTCTTTCCTGTCGAAGTGCACCGCCTGCGGTCTGTGCGTTAAAAAGTGCCCGCAAAAAGTTCTGACTTTGGGACCCGCCGGCTTCGGCGCTCCGCGCCTTGATTTCAAGCGCGGCGCTTGCTCAACCGACTGCGTGAAATGTTCCTCAGTCTGCCCGACAGGCGCTCTTAGAAAGATCGATCCCGCAAGGAAGAAAACTTTCGTTATCGGGAAGGCTGAATTCATTGCAAAGCAATGCATCGCCTTCCAGGGCGGAACTTGCGGCAAATGCGCCGCGCCCTGCCCGACCGGAGCCATAACTTTGAGAGCCAACGGCACGCCGAAACTGGATGCCGAAGCGTGCCTCGGATGCGGAGCCTGCAGCCATGTCTGCCCCGCCGGCGCCATGCAAATCGCCGGCGCACCCATACAACATTACCTTGAAGACCTGAACCAAGGAGTCTCATTATGAACAGACGAGAATTTATCAAAACCGGCGCCGCCATCCTGGCGCTTTCCGCTCTCGGCGGCTGCAAAAAAGAAGAGCTTGCCCAAGCCGGAAAAAAGGGGACTATGACCTACCGCGAATTCCCCGGCATCGGCGCGAAGATCTCGCTCCTCGGCTACGGCCTTATGCGCATGCCTAAAACCGGCAACGGCCCCGAGATCGACAAAGAGAAAGGCTTCGCCCTCATTGACGAGGCCATAAAAGGCGGTATAAACTATTTCGACACCGCCTGGTTCTACCACGACGGCCTCTCCGAAACTTTCGCCGGCGAAGCGCTCTCACGTTACCCCAGGGACAGCTATTATTTGGCCAGCAAGCTTCCCATGCGCATATTGGAAAGCGGCGAGCAGGCGGAGGAGACCTTCAACAAGCAGCTTGAGAAATGCAAGGTCGACTATTTCGACTTCTACCTTCTGCACAACCTGAACGGCCCGCTCTGGGAGAAGTCGCTTGGCAACGGAACGGTCGACTTCGCCATGACGCTGAAGGGCAAGGGAAAGATCAAGCGCCTGGGCTTCTCCTTCCACGGGGAAAACAAGGACTTCCCGAAGATCTTGGACTACACGAAGTGGGATTTCGTCCAGATCCAGGCCAACTACTACGACTGGGACACGTTCTCGAAGGAACTGTACGAAGAGTGCGCGAAAAGAAACATCCCGGTCGTAATCATGGAGCCCCTCAGGGGAGGCGAACTTGCCAACCTGAGGCCGGACGCCAGGGAGATACTGGAAAACGCGAAGCAGGGATCTACCCCGGCGCAGTGGGCCTTCCGTTACATCGCCGAAAAGGAGAACATCCTCACTGTCCTTTCCGGCATGACGAAGATGGAGCATTTGAAGGAAAACCTAGAGACTTTCTCGCCGCTGGTCCCGCTTAGCGACGAGGAGGAGAAGACCCTTCAGACCGCGCTGAAGACTTACAAGGAAGCCGGCATCGTGCCCTGCACCGGCTGCCGCTACTGCACGCCCTGCCCCGTGGGCGTCGCCATCCCCGACATCTTCAAGATCTACAACGACTACAGGCGCTCCGCCAGGATTTCCGTGACGAAAAAAGCCTACGAGGCGCTCGACAAAGACACCAGGGCCAATGCCTGCGTCGAGTGCGGAGCCTGCTTAAAGAAGTGCCCGCAGAGCATCAACATTCCCAAGGAACTGAAACGCATCCACAAGGAGATCGAAGGTTAAGCAATGAACAGAAGAGATTTCATCAAGGGCTCCCTGGCGGCCGCCGCTTTGGCGGCCCTGGGCGGCTGCAAGCAAGGATCGGAAACTAAAGACGTGAAAGCAGGCGACAACGAAAAAAAGAAAGGCGAAATGACCAAACGCAAACTGGGGAACATAACGGAGGGCGTTTCGCTCCTCGGCTACGGCCTTATGAGGCTTCCCCTGAAGGACCGCAGAAACCAATCTGAAATAGACAAGGAAAAAGCCCAGGAGCTTATCGACAGAGCCATGGCGGGCGGCGTCAACTACTACGACACCGCCTGGGTCTACCACCAGGGCATGTCGGAAAGATTCGCGGGCGAGGCTTTGAAAAAGTATCCAAGGGAATCCTACAATTTGGCCGACAAGATGCCGGTCTGGGAAGTCAAAAGCTTAGACGACGCGAAAAGGATCTTCCAGGAGCAGCTCGACCGCTGCCAGGTCGAGTATTTCGACTACTACCTCCTTCACTCCCTGAACGGCGGCGCCTGGCCCAACGTCAGGGACAATGGCGCCCTGGAATACGCCCGCCAGATGAGAAAGGAAGGCAAGGTTAAATACCTCGGCTTCTCATTCCACGGCGAAAACAAGGACCTGGCCGTCATCGCCGACGAAGGCGGCTGGGACTTCGCCCAGATCCAGCTCAACTATTTCGACTGGGACGACTACTCCAGGGAGCAGTATGAGATCCTGACCAGCCACGGCATTCCCGTCGTCATCATGGAGCCCCTGAAGGGCGGCGAACTCGCCAACCTCAGACCCAAGACGCTGGAGATGCTGACCGACGCGAGGCCGGGCACCACGGCCGCGCAGTGGGCCTTCGAATTCATCGCGTCGCTGCCCAACGTCCTCACCATTCTCTCCGGCATGACCTACATGGAGAACGTGGAAGAGAACTTGAAGACCTTCTCTCCCATAGAGCCTCTTGACGAAAAGGGCAAAGAGCTGCTTGCGAAAGTCAAGGAGTTCATGAAGGAAGAGGGGAAGATCCCCTGCACCACCTGCCGCTACTGCACGCCCTGCCCGGTGGGAGTCGCCATTCCCGACATTTTCAAGATGTACAACAACTACCGCTCCTCGCTGATAAAGTGGATGTCGCAGAGGGAATACTTCCAGCTTGCCAAGGAGTCGAGGGCCGACGCCTGCGTGGAATGCGGGGCCTGCCTGAAGAAGTGCCCGCAGAAGATCAACATCCCGGAAGAATTGAAGCGCGTGCACAAAGAGTTCACCAGCTAGAATAAAAGAGAAAGACTACTTTAAAACGCACGCCTATCGGCGTGCGTTTTTTGTCTCTTTTTTTCCTACATTGAATACCTATAATGATAGTTTTTGCCAAAAAGCTATAAAAAGCAGACCGGATCTGATAAGATTTGCAATTGAAGAAAACTCACGCAGCATAAAATAATCAAGCAAAAGGTCTGTGACTCAATTATGATATAATTATGTCATAATCATAAAATGAGGTTATATCATATGCCGACGATCATACCCATCAGAGACTTAAGAAAAACCAGCGAAATTTCAGAAATGGCTCACAATAAAAAAGAACCAATTTTTGTGACGAAAAATGGTTATAGCGATCTTGTCATCATGAGCGCTGAACTGTATGACCGCCTTGTTAGAATAAGCAAGATAGACCAGGCAATTTTTGAAGCCGAAAAAGAAGTGGAGAAAGGCGGGAAGACGATAGAGCTAAAGAAAGCTTGGAAAAAGTTGGACAAAAAATATTCTTCCCACTAGAGAGCGAGATGGCGGCGCGCTTGAAGGGCGAAGCGGAACGAGAGATCTTCGATGCCGAAGACGCGGCGGCCTATGAGATAACTTTCCTGGATGTCGTTGAAGGGTTCGTACCAGTGCGGGGAGAGCGATGCTATCCCCCAGGCCGCGCCGGCGATCGATCCGGCGGTGGCGGCGGTGCAGTCGCAGTCGTGGGCCATCGCGACGCACTGCGAGATTACGGTGTCAATGGACTTCGCCTCGTGTCCGAGGCCCAGGGCGAATATGGTCAGGCAGGCGTTGTTGATGGTGTGCACCGGGGACATGTTAGGGAAACGCTCGTCAACCAGTTTCGCTGCTTCCCTGTAATCTTTCACCTTGCCGTAAAGGGAGAGCGCCCATCTAACGGCTTCCGCGAGATCGCAGTTTTCCGGGATCTCAAGCAGCCCCGCTTCCAGGGCGGCTTTGGGATCTTTCAGAGCGAAGGCGGAACTTATGACGGCGGCGAAATACATTTCCCCGT
>JAGCDY010000105.1 GCA_017650925.1 bacterium | reverse complement strand
ATTTGCTCGGTTCTGGCGTTGATGATAGCAGGCTTCGTGAGCGATTTAAGGTCTTGTGATTCGACGATGAGAACGGATTCCGCAAGGATCTGGAGCTTGGGGAGAGTCTTGGTCTCGCAGACCTTGTGGTAAGGGTATGAGACGCGGTAGTATTCTGTTTCGATGCCGAGGTCAGTTATGGTGACTTCCTCGTCGGTGAGCTTAGGGTTCCTTATGGAAACGTAAATGTTGCCTTGGTCATCGTGGCCCCTGAAGCCGTAGAGCTCGTTTTTGTTGGGGTTGCCCAGGATCATTTCGGAATTACGCATCTGGGCGTTGTGCTCGTCGGCCCAGTTGAGGGCTTTGGCGAGAATCTCACTCTTCTTTTCATCCAGCTTGGGATAATAGATGAAGAGTTCCCGGATGGCCGTTCCCCTGCCCATGTAGTTCATGACGTAGTCGGCCCACTGGGAATTGGTGACCCAGGGAACAACTGAATTGAGCTTGCCGTCAATAATGCCGTGGGTCATGAGGGCGTAGAGCGGGAAGAAGATCTCCTTTTCCTTCAGAAGGTGGTAGAGCAGACCGTCCCGGTAGGTCATTTCCGCGGCTGAGCGCGTCGTTACGGGGTGGTTCGCGCTGTAATCGACATCTCCCCCGCCCATCCAGAGGATGTGGGCGTATTTGAGCCACCAGGGGCTTAAGTTTATGCCCGTGGTCAGCGCCTGGATCATTTCGGGATCGGTCTTTCTTTCCAGGTCGAGCAGTTCGGCGGTACGGCGCATGTTCGCTTCCGCGCCCTGGTAGATGTTGCGGAGGTGGCCGTGGCGCGGCATGGTGCAGTTGAAATAGTTGAAGTCATGCTTGAAGAAGGAGACGCGGTCTTCTTTGACAACTTCCTCGAGGCGCTTGGAAAGAGCTGAGAAATAATTCGTGCCGCTAAGACAGAAGAACTGGGAGCTGGCTTCCTCGAAGGGGTACTTTTCTCTGAGGGTCTTGTTGTCGAGATAGAGGCCAGAATAAGGAAGCCAAAGGCCGAATTTGGAATTGTTTGAAACAATGATATCAGATACGCCTTTCAATCCGTTGGGGAAGGTGTTGGTGTCGGCTTCGTAGAGTGTATCCTTGTCGAACCAGCCGTCGTCTATGACGCAGTAGTCGATGCTTGCGCCGTGCGGAATAAGCTTGTTTTGCAGTTCCAAGAAGTTGTTAACTACGTTGTCAGCGTTAAGCTCCTCTTTCCTTATGTCATACCAGGTGTTGTAAAGACTGAAGAACTTGGGAGGAAGCATTACGCTTCTGACATAGTCTTTAAGGATGGCTCTAGCGTTTTCCGTGCCTCCGCCTATGATGGCGCTGTCTGTTGTCCAGGAATCGCCTTTGTTGAGATAAGCGGACGGATGATGGGCGAGCAGGATATGGTTGGGAGAGACTTTGGTCTCGAACCAGGGCTCCTCACCGGAAAGAAACCACTTGTTGTTGATGAAGGCGGGTAGCCCCTTCCCCCCGCCCTGGGCGGTATAGTCGATATTCCAGTCGCCCAGGACTACCTCTTCAACGACTAACTCTTTGTCATAATAGCTGGTTAAGGAAAGTGAGCGGCGGATAAAGTTTTCTTTAGGATCATGAGTGAATTCCAAGTTAAGGATGATTTGGAAAGGCTCATAATAGAATAGAAGACTAGTCTTGGTCTTTTCTCTGACGATATCCAGCGGTTGGCACTCTTCGGGAGTTATGGTCTTGCCGGTCTTACTGGCGAAGATCTGCTCGCCGTCTTTGATGATCCAGCCAAGATCTTTTGTCGGACCTAATTTTATGGAAAAGTCCTCGCCGCTCAGGTCGAGGACTTCTTTGGTCTTGGTATTCCTGATCCGTGTGCTCTTAAGAACGCCGTCGGTGAGCTTGAGATCCCAGACCAGGCTATTGTTTTTGATGGAATACTGGCCGTCTTTAAGTTCCTCAGAGCCGTATTTGGGCATGTTGTGCCAATAGCAAAGGATCGCTATTGGCACAGCCCATATGCAAAGAATGATAAGGAACTTTGGTATTCGCATCAAAAAAAGCGAGTTTTATTCCTGCGGACCCAAGTCGATGAGCTTGGGATCGGCATAATAGAATTTGCCATCGCCCTGGCAGGACAGGAACACTCTGACGTCGCCATTGCTCTCAGCCTTGAAATCTTTCGTGTAAGTCTTCCAGGCGGCTTTGGCGCCGGTATGGAGATATTTTTCCTGGCTGGTCACGTCGTCTCTGAAGATGCCGAAAGCGTTTCCGTTTTCGTATTTGACATTGAAAGAGAGCCTGTAGACGTGGCCGGCTACGGCGTTGAACTTCTGGTAAAGACGGACCTGTTCGTTGGCCTGGCCGGTGAGTTCGACAATATTCTTGCCATCTTCCTTGATGACGGTGCAGCCTTTGGTCTTTTCCCAGTCCTTGAGGCCCTGGGCAAAGTCGGCATTGGCAAAGAGGTTCGGACCGGCGACGGTTTCCTCGACCTTGGATTCGATCTCTTTAACTTCTTCCTTGACCTGTTCTTTGAATTCTTTCGCGGCTTTCTCGACCTTGGTTTCGAGTTTTTCAGTCTCGGCCTTGGCTTCCTGCTCAAAGTTCTTCATGACTTCTTCGACCTTGGTTTTCTGTTCGGACACAGCTTTGGACTGTTCCTTGGAAGCCTCGGTCTTCTGCTGACAGGCGATGACAGCGATGAGGGCTAAGGAGATGGTTGCCGCAATGGCGATGTGTGATTTGATAGTCATATGATCCTCTTTGGGTTTATTGCTTATAGTTGTGGTTTTAGGTTTACAGTTTTTCTATTGCTTCGTCAATGACTTTGAAAGCCAGGGTTAGTTCCTCGTCGGTTAGGAGAGCCGAGGGGAGAAAACGTAGTACTACGTTGTGAGTGCAGTTGCAGAGCACTTTGTTTTCGAGGCAGTAGGCGCTTATTGAGGCTCCGGGTTTGGTAAGTTCTATGCCGTAGATGGCGCCGAGACCGCGGTATTCTTTTACTTTGTCGGGATACTTGGCTTTGAGAGCCTGGGCTTTTTCGTCGAACTTGGTTTTTAGATCCTTAGCTTTTCCGAGAAGGCAGTCCTCTTCAATGGTCTTGAAGGTGGCTATGGAGGCGGCGCAGACTAGCGGGTTGCCGCCGTAGGTGGAGCCGTGGTAGCCGGGCTGCATAAGGTCGGCTATTTCGGGTTTGGCGACGATCATGCCAATAGGAGCGCCGGAGCCGGCGATCTTGGCGACGGCCATGATGTCCGGAGTTATGTCGAAGTTCTGATAACCGAACCAGGTGCCGGTGCGGCCTACGCCGGTTTGGACTTCGTCGCAGATGAGGAGACAGCCTCTGTCGGTGCAAAGTTGCCTGAGCTTGGTCATGTACTCTTTCGTCGGGATGTTGACGCCGCCTTCGCCCTGGACGGGCTCAAGGATCACCGCTACGGTCTCGTCGTCTATGGTCTGTTCCATGGCAGTGATGTCATTGTATGGAACGTAGGTGAAACCGGGGACTAGAGGAGTGAAGGGAGCCTGGTATTTTTCCTGGGCGGTGGCGGTGAGGGCGCCGAAGGTCCTGCCGTGGAAAGAATTTGTGGTGGTGATGAATTTATACTTTGTTTTGGCTTGGTTCTTGCCCCAGTTTCTTGCGACCTTCATGGAGCCTTCTATAGCTTCCGCGCCGGAGTTGCAGAAGAAGATCTTGCCGGGGAAAGAGTGCTTGATGACAAGCTCGGCCAGTTCGGGCTGAAGCTCGTTGTAGTAGTTGTTCGGGAGATGGATGAGCTTTTCGGCTTGGTCTTTGATGGCTTTCACTACCTTGGGGTGGCAGTGGCCCAAGAGGCCTGTCCCCCATCCGGGGAAAAGGTCAAGGTATTTGTTGCCGTCTTTGTCGAAGAGCCAGGATCCCTCGCCTTTTACGAAGGCGGGTTTGACCCTGGTGTAAGTCTTCATGATGTAGCTGTCGTAATTGTCGTATATGTTCATTGTTTTTAGTCCTGAAGGAATTGGGTGCCGATGCCGCGGTCGGTGAAGATCTCGAGGAGGAGGCTGTGAGGAATGTCGCCGCCTACAATGTGAGTAGTCTTGACGTTGTTGCGCATGGCTTCCAGGCAGGCTTCCACTTTCGGGATCATACCGCCTTTTATGATGCCCTGCTTGGTGAGGTCTTTTATTTCGCTGGTGTGGACCGTGGAGATGAGGGTCTTCGGGTCGCTGGGGTCTTTCATGAGGCCGGGAACGTTGGTAAGGAAGACGAGCTTTTCCGCGGAGAGACAGCCGGCTATCTCGGAAGCGGCGATATCGGCATTGACATTATAGGCGTGGCCTTTCTGGTCGCGGCCTATGGGGGCGACGACCGGGACGGCGCCGTTCATGATGGTTTCAAAGATGCGGCGGGGATTGATTCTTCTTACTTTGCCGACGTAGCCCCAGTCGAAAGGTTCGCCGTTCTCATCCGTGCCTTTGAGTTTGTCGACGCAGATGGTGTGGGTGTGCTTGGCGACTAAGGGCTCGGCCGGGCAGCCGAGCTTGATGAGGGCCTTTACGAGCTGGGCATTGACTTGGTTGGCTAGAACGTCTTCGACGACCTGCATCGTTTTTTCGTCTGTTACCCTTAAGCCCTTGACGAAATTGGGGGCTATCCCCTCTTTCTCCATGGCCTTTGAGATGTGCTTGCCGCCGCCGTGGACGACCACGGGGCACATGCCTACGGCGCGCATGAAGGCGATGTCTTTAAGAATGCCTTCGTCTACGCCCTGTTCAGCCATGGTGGAACCGCCGTATTTGATGACAACGATACGGTTCTTGAACTTCTGGATGTATGGAAGGGCCTCGATGAGGACTTCGGTCTTTTTGATGGCTTCTTGCATTGACTTATCTTATGAGTTACTTAATTTATACCCTAATATTGTTATTTTACCAAAATCAGCGTTTTTCCAATTTGTAAAGGCCGAAACTGTAGAGGGCGGCGTAGCCGTCGGGTTTTACGGTTATATGGAATTTGACTTTCTGGGGTTTGGTGAAGGTAAAGTTGTGGAACCTCGGGAACATGGGGTTGGTGATCTCGGCCCGGTAGATATCCTGATTGACGTCGTCGGACTTGATGGTAAAGTGTCCCCCGTTGTAGAAGCCGTGAGTCTTGAAGACAAGAGAGTATTTGCCAGCGGCAGGGATGTCTACCGTTTGGGAAAGGACTAAGGCCACGTTGTAGTTGTTCGTGACGTTGAGGTAGGTCGTGTTGTTGGTCGTAAGAACGGAAATGGCCATGTAGTCCTTGTCGATCTCGCTCGTAGTCCAGTCTTTCAATTCGTTTTCAAAATTGCCGTTTTTAAGGTAATTGCTTGTATAGTAGAGTCTCTCCGCTTGATTTCTGATGGGAAGGTAGTTCTTCTCCCTAAAGCCGTCTATGAGAGTTAGGAGGAGGTTGTTCTGGAGGGTGGGGTCCAGTTTCGCATTGCTCTTATAGAGAGAATAGCCGCCAGCGTCGGCTATTTTCGTCAGGTACTTGTTGTTTCCGGTCTTTGCCGTGTTGCGGTGGAAAAGGGCGAAGGCGTAGCCGTCGTAGACGTAATTACCGGAGTATTGGCTTTCCAGCTGGTGGGCGCCTATAATCTTCCAATCGGAAGCGTAAACTCTCTGGTAGTATTTTAAGGCTTCGAGGCCCTCCTCGTAGGAAACGATGATGTCGTCGGGCTGGATCTGGGAATTTAAGGTTTTGGTAAGCGAGCGGTAGGAATCAGAGGTTCCTTCTTTTTGCGGGAGTTTGAGGGTGTCTATGGGCGTTGCCAGGGATAGGATGACAATTATGAAGAGCGTGGTAAATTTGATTGCGGTGGAAAGGTTTTTGTTAGAGAGCTTGGAGAGAAGAAAGTCTAAGATGGTGGTCAGGGCGAGGGTAAGGGCTATCGCTTCCACTAGCCAGATGAAGGTGATGTATTTGACTCGGAAGGGCTCCTTGAAGGTGCCCATGTTGCGGAGGGCAATGAAGGTTATGGTTGAAACTGTGAGAAGGTAAATGGATATTGTTCTGGTCTTCTTGGGGATGAGAAGAATGATGGCTGCTGCGAGGGCGAGAAAGTGGATGACATTATTGAGTCTTATCCCCTCCCAGAGTTCCTGATGGGTGGTCTTGAAGAAGTTGAGGTCGAGACTGGGAACGAGCTTTGCGGCCTTGATGATATCTGAGTTAGCGCCTTTTGTGAGAAGGGCGTCTATGCAGAAGTAAGCGGTGATTATGGGTAAGGTCAGGAGCCAGAGGATCTGGATGAAAAAGATTGGGTCAGCTTTCTTCTGTTTGATGGCTCTTATGATCTCGAACAATGTGAGGAAGACGTTGGAGGCGGCGAAAAGCAGCCAGAAGCCCTGGTGGGTGTGCATGCCTAGGATGGCTGTCAACGAGTAATAGGCGTAGTAAAGGAGGGCTTTTTTGTTGTCGTCTTGTTGCCTTCCGATGATCAATATGACGGCGTGGATGAGGCAGGCGGATAAAAGCAGAACGAAGGGATAGAATCGCGCTTCCCTGGCGTAAATTATGAGGAAGGGAGAAAAGGCCGCAAGGAAGGCTAGAATGAGGCCTGTGGCTTGGTCCTTGAGTTGCTTGCCGATTTTGTAGATGACTAGGATGGCTAGGGTGCCGGCAATGGCGTGCGGAAGCCGGAGCTGAAATTCGGTGAGGTAATTGTTATGGGTGAAGGCTGCCGTTACCTGGGCGTAAAGCTTGAGAAAGTAGGAATAGATGAGAGCCCGGGCGGTCATCGGATATTCGAAGAGCTCCTGCTCGGTGTACCAGACTCTCTGCTCGGTCAAGAATTCATCCCACCAGAAGCATTTGTCCCCCAAAAAGAGCACTCTTTTGAGGAACGCGTATGCGACTAGCAAAAAAAGTAGAATTGGGGCAACGTACTTTTTTAAGGTGGTCATAGATGGCCGGAGCGGGCTATGGCGATAAGGAGCCAGAGGCCCATGGTGGCGGAGGCGATAAGGCCTACGATGCCAAGGATGGAAACTTCGTGCCAGACGGGCGGAGTGTGGGTGTGAAGGAGGAGAGCGGAGGCAAGAAGGAGCGCCGAGACGATAAGGGCGTAGGAAAGCCTGTTGGCGTCCTTGTCGAAGGTGCGCAGGACTTGCTTGAGATTCGTGGAACTCAGGGAGAGCTTGATCTCCGCTTTCTTGATGGTCTTGATGAGATCCCTGGCTTCGTCAGGGAGGTCCCTTAAGAGGCGGTAGAGTTCGGCAGAGGTGTGGGTCATGTCGGAAGCGAGGCGCTTGGGGTCGAACTTCTCGAGGACGAGCTTTTGCGCGTAGGGTTTCATAACTTCCATGACCTGGAAATCGGGGTCTATGGCGAGGTAGGTGCCGTCAAGCATGGCGAGGACTTTAACTAAGGTGCTGATCTCCGGGGGAAGAATGATGCCGTGCTTGGTTAAAAGCTTCGTAAGGTCGTTTAGGATCTCATCGACCTTGATGCGGTTTAGGGGAAGGTAAGCGTAGGTGTCGACGAAGTCGGAAATGTCGCGGCCAAGTTCTTTGGTGTCTTTGATGTCGTCGCCGTTGGAGGAGAGCTTAAGGACGACTCTTAAGAGCTCGTCGTCCCTGCGGCGGACTACCGCGACCAAGCCTTCGGCTAGGAGCATGCGCTGCTCTTTTGTGAGCTTGCCCATCGCGCCGAAGTCCAAAAAGCAGATCCTGCCGTCGTCCTGGACAAGGATGTTGCCGGGGTGCGGGTCGCCGTGGTAGAAGCCCTGGTCGAAGATCTGGGAGATGATCACCGAGGCGCCGTTCTTGGCGATGGTCTTAAGGTCGAGGTTGAGGCTTCTTAATTTTTCGGTGTTGGAGATCTTGGTGCCGGTGACGAACTCCATCGTAAGGATGTGCGAGGTAGAAAGGTCGCGGTAGAGCTTGACGAGCTTGAGCCTCGATTCGTTCTGGTTCAGAATGTTGAAGCGCTCAAGGTTGTTGGCTTCCACTAGCAGGTTCATCTCCTGCTGGAGCTGGCGGCCGAATTCCCTGACAAGGGTGGTAGGTCTGATTGCTCTGGCTTCCTGAACGTACTTTTCGAGAAGGCGGGAAAGATCCTCCATGATGGCAAGGTCGGCTTGGATCCGTTTCTCGATGTTGGGACGCCTGATCTTGATGGCGACTATTTCCCCACTTGGAAGCGTCGCTTTGTAGACCTGGGCTATGGAAGCGCAGGCGACGGGCTTTTCGGAGAAAGACTGGAAAAGCTCGTCCGTTGTTTTACCGAGCTCCTCTTTTATTATGGCCTTAGCTTGTTCGTCCGGGAAGGGCGGGACTTTGTCCTGGAGCTTTTTTAGTTCCGCGCAGTAGTCTTCGGGAAGAATGTCGTTCCTGGTGCTAAGGATCTGGCCGAACTTGATGAAGGTCGTGCCGAGGGATTCCAGAAGAAGACGGAAGCGTTCGGCGCCGGAGAGCGCTTGCACGCTCTCCGGCGGAACGGTGTTCCCGTCTTTCAAAACCTCGTTGATATCCTTGTTCTCGGAGGGATTGATCTTCATAAGGAGATCCTTGTAGCCGTACTTTACGAGTATGGCAAGGATCTCTTTGTAGCGGACGAGACAGTTGTAGGTCTCAAGTATGCTGCGGGAACGGTCAGGCATAGTTTATTTGCTTTCGGTTTTGGGTTTCGCTTTGGCTTTGGGTTTGGCTTTTTTGGGAGCGGGTTTCTTGGGGGCGGGCTTTTTGGGAGAGGTCTTCTTCTGGATGCTCTCTTTGTTGGCTTTGGCGAATTTTTCGAGCTTGTCAAAGAGCTCTTCCTGAGTCTGGAGGAGATCCTTTTCAAACTGTTTCCTGATCTTTTCGCCTCTCGAGATCATCTCTTTGACCATCTTCTCGCTCTCGGCTTTCGTTACGCCGCATTTGTCCTGGAGTTTCTTGGCCAGTTTTTCCGCTTTGTCTTTGCCGGTGGCAGTGACGCCCATGCCGAAATTCAGAGCGTCGTTCACGATCTTTTGGAACATAATTCGTCTCCTTATTTTTTGGGTTCGCTGAGTTTTGCGGCGTAAGCGATGTTCTTTACGCCGGCCTCTCTCAGAGTCTCTAAGATCTCTATGATCGTTTGATGTTTGGTGCTTTTGTCAGCCTGTATCAATACTGTGCCTTCGGGGTCGTTGGCGATGAAGGCTTTCAGCTTGTTGGCGATGTCGCCCGGTTCCGTAGGGGTGAGCTCCCCTTCCAGATAGATCTCGCCGCTCTCGGAAATAATAAGGGGCGTCATGTCCCCTCTTATGGCGTCGGGATCATGGATGGTGGGAAGCGTGAGCCTGACGCCGGGACGGTAGATCAGGCCGGAACAGACGAAAAGAGTTACCGCCAGAATGAGCAGGATGTCCACGACGGGAGAAATGTCGAGGAGGTTGAGAAGACGCGCGTGACGCTGCCGCGTGGTTTTCAGGGTCTGCTCGTACCAGGGTCTAGCCATTTTCCTTTTCCAGAAGTAGCTCGATTATTTCGGAGGAAGCCAGCGACATGTCGTCGACGAAGTGCCTGACTCTCGAGGTAAGGTAATCGAAGGCGAAATGGTCTGGGATAGCGATGAGCAGTCCGAGGGCCGTCGTGATGAGGGCCTGCCAGAGTCCCTTGGCGACAGAAGCCTGCTGGACGAAGGGCGACTCTATCTGGACGATGTAGAAAAGATTCATGACGCCCGCTATGGTCCCGAAAAGGCCGATCAGCGGAGTGATGCGCGCAAGCGAGGCCAAGACTGAGAGGTTGTGGTCGAGGCGGTTGATCTCGATCTGGGCGGTGCGGTCGAGCGCTTCCAGGATCTGGGCTCGCGATTCGCCGTAGCAAAGTAGAGCCGAGTGCAGTATGGCGGCGACGGGGCCCGGGGTGGTGGCGCAGAGGGAGACGGCCTCGGAAATGCGGTTGGCCTTGACGAGGTTCCTGATGCCGGAGGTGAATTCCCTGGTGTCGATGGTGGCGCGCCAGAAATGGAAGTAGCGCTGGACGAAGACCCAGATGGAGACCAGGGCGCAGAAACGCAGCGGGTAAACGAAAAAGCCGCCTTTTTCCCAGAAGTCAAAGAAGAGCATCATAAGGTTTTCTTCCTTTTGGCGATGGCTAGGGCTAGGAGAATGACTATCATTGTCGCTGTCGGTTCGGGGGTGAGAACTATGTCCTTGCTGGTGTAGTCTCCGAGCACGAAGGTCTCGTTGAAGTTGGCGTAACCGTTTTTCTGCGTTCTGACGATCACTTTCTGCCCGGACATGACCGGAAGCGACAGGAAGGGCGGAACGCCGTCGGGATAGTTGACCAGGACGGAAGACGTCGCGGCGGCGACCAGACGGAAGGAGTCGGCTTCAATGATCTTAGCGTCGGTGTCCCTGAAGGTCAGGTCAAGGCTCTCCCCTCTTCTGCCCTGGGACCGCTGGAGAGCGACCTTGCGCATTGTGGAAGTACCGGCGAAGGAGAAGTTGGTAGCTATGGTGTCGTAGCCGTCCATGGAGAGCAGCACGGAGTTGACGCCCTTGGGGGCGGAAAGGTTCGAGGTGACGCCCTTGGAGTTGGTGTGTCCGGTCGTTCCGAAGCAGCTGACCGTGACGCCTTCCATGTAGAAGGCGGACTCGTTGTCAACGACGGTCAGGTAGAGGTAGGAGTTGCTGTTGCCGGTGCTCTTTTCAGGCACGACCTTCAGGGTGCAAGTTTCGGTTACTATAACGGGCTCGAAGGCGCAGTTCTGCTTGGCAAAGGTTAGGGTGGTCGGGCCTGCGTTCTCCGGCATGAGGATAGCAAAGGCGCCGTTAGCGTCGGTTATTGTCGTTTCGGACATGTCGCCGTTGATAGCGGTGACTATGACGCCTTCCATAGGTCCTTCACCCCAGGGGAAGTTGGTGACGACCGTGCCGGAGATGAGATCCCAGTTCCCGCCTTTGATGCGAACAGGTTTAGCATAATAGCCGTGAGTTTGTTCAAGCGTGAGATGGGCGGTTTTGGAATTAAGGCGCTGGTAAGTGACAGAAGTGGAGTCAGAGGCAAACGTGCCGTCGGGATTGCTGATGCAGGAAACATTGTCGGAAGCGATGCTGGCGTCGTTGAGGAAGAAGACTTCCGAACCTTTGGCGGTATAAAGAAGACTTTTGGTGCCTCTCACCGTGACGCGGACGGTCGTTGGCAAACTGAGAATGTTGCCGTCGGAAACGTAAAGCTGGAAGTAATATACTCCGGGAAGAAGTCTTTCAACTTCAGTCTCTGCTTCGTTGGGTGTCTTGAGAACGTTCTTGCTCGGATTGCCGTTCCATTCACGCCAATAGTATTTCCTTACGCCGGTTTGCGGATGTACCGTAACCACGGATCTCAATTTGAGGTCTTTCCCGTATTCCAAAGAGTATTCGGACGGATTTATCCAAGAGTTGCAGCAGATCTCCAGAACAAAATCGGGATATTCCTTCCTCAGATCTATGACCTGGACATAATGGTTCGTGTTTCCGAAAGAATCCATCACGTCAATGGGCTCGCGGTAAATATTGTCATCCTTGAGATCGATACTTACCAATTTTTCATCATTCCATTCTTCCGTAACTTTCGGATTGCTGGCCCAAACATTGCCGTTGCCGGTCATGAAGCAGCGGATCTTGTACTGGCCGTCCGGTTTCACCAGGTAATGGAAGAGCATTTCCGGTTGGGCTTCCATGACCGTAAGAGTCGTGAAGGCGTTGGTGAGGACCTGATCGTCATAGCCCAAGATCGAAAGCGTAACTTGGTGTTCGCCGGCTGCTATGTCCGTAGGAGTGTAATAAGCGAGGTAGTTGTTTTCGCTGGGAGAATCGATTGTCTGGTCATCTATGCTCCAGAGATATTTGAGACCATCGGAAGCAGAGGTGCCGTTTGCGGAGAGAAGAAGCGTGTCTCCCCTCTTGACGGTGTACGGGCCGCCTGCATTGACAGCTAGGGTGTAGTTCTCGGTATCGCTTAGCTTCAGCGTGACGTTCGTGAAGGCAAGGTCGAGCGTTCCGGTGTAGGAGCTGGAGTTGTTCTGGCGGATGAATTCCCTGTCGCACTTGACTAAGAGAACGGCTACGCCGTTGCTTATAGTAACGTTCTGGGGATAGACTTGGAAGCCTCTGGGAACGTCGTTGAGGCTGAGCTGGTAGGGTTCGGCGCCGGAGTTAATGACTCTCAGGAGGAGCGTGTCGTCGTTCTGGAAATCTAATGTCATCGGGTCGGCGGACATGATGGCGGCTCTCTCCCCCACTCTCACTATGGCGGAGCAGGAGTTAGTGCCGCCGTAGTTGTCCTTCACGGTGCAGGTAAGCGTGTGGAAAGAGTTCGGCTCGTCATAGGTGGCGGTGAAAAAGGCGGAGTCCAGCCAGTCGGTCGGCTCGGCGGATTCGTCGGTCTTCCAGGAGAACTGGAACTTGTCCTCGGGCATGGCGTCCTTGACTATGACATGGAAAACGCTTGGCACGCCGCAGGCGACTTCGTAAGTCCTCTTCTCCATCTCTACCTTGGGAGGATTGTTGCCGACGATCAATTGCGTGGTGGCGGTGGCGGGCGCGGCGTTGGTGAGTCTCAAGTCCTTTATGGTCAGCGTCACGTCATAGGTGCCGGGCTTAAAGTTGTTGGTCCTGAGGAAATCTTCATAGAAGGGCGAGAAGTCGCTGGCCTGGTTGTAGCAGTTCCAGGAGTAAGTGAGGTTCTCGCCGAGGGAGTCTTTGGCCGAGAAGACGACGTCCTCGCCTTTCTTGATGACGTAAGGTCCGCCGGCGTTGGCTGTGAGCTTGGGCGTTCCGGCGTAACCTAGGGCGGCGCCCACGACTCTTGTAGCGGTACAGTTGACATAGGCGCCTTCGGCCCAGTAGTAGTAGAGCGTGCCGGCTTCCACGTCCGTGTCGACCCAGGAATTGCCGCCGGTCAGATCGGCGACCTCCACGGCTTCAGAGAAGTCTCTCTTCAGGGCGCGGTAAAGCTTTACTCTCTGCTGGTCGCTGTTGGCATCCCAGCTGACGGTAATGTTTTCAGCGGACTCGTCCTGAGTGGCGGTAATGTTGGGGGCCTTCGTCGGGAGGACGCTCTCGGCCGAGAAGCCCATTCTCAATTCGTCGACGTAGAACTTGGCGGAGTAGGCGTAGAGGCTGATGTCCTTGTAGCCGGTGTAGTAGATGCCTATTTCGGAACTGGTGACGGCGTCATCGTCGTTGGGCGTTTCGCCGAGCATAGGATCGATCCAGATCGTGACCTTGAAGGTGCCGTCGTCTTTGAGATCGTAACGCAGCAGCATCAGGTCAATCTTACCATTTGTGGGATGCACTTCATAGTCCGGATCGTAGGAGTTGACGGCGTAGAGATCGTCGTGGGTAATGCCGGCGTTGTTGCCGAGGAACATAAGGTAAACTCTGCCGTGGTCTTCCTCGTAGGGCTTAAGGAGCAAGGAGACCCAGACGGAAGTTTCGCCATAGTGTTCGTAGCAGATGCCCTGGACGAGCGATTGGTCGGGCATGCGGGTGTAGCTGACAGATTCGCCGTTGAATTTAAGGCAGCCGGGCGTGGTGGCAAGCTTATTGACGCCGTCGGAGTATTCCAGAGATTCTTCGCAAGTGGCGTAGGCGTCGTTGGAAGTCGGCGTCCAGCCGTTGTTCCAGCCAGTGCCACCGGTCTTAAGATCGAGGCGTTCGCCGGGAGGATAACCGAAGCCTTCGTAGGCCCATTCGCCGAAGGTATAAGTCGGCAGGATGCGGTAAGTGCGGGCGACCTTCCTGATCTTGTTCCAGGTTAGAGAATTGTTCCTGGTCTCGTATCCGACCATGGTTCCCTTGAAGGTCACGTTGGTGGCGGAGAAATAATCGCAGCGGTGATAATCGCCCTGGTCATAGGCCATGACGGTGCCGTAATGGCCGTGGTCTGTGGCGCCGGTGAAATAATAGCCCAAAGAGTGGCCGAAGACGCCGCCGGATTCCGGTCCGGGAGAGCTCTCCTGCTCGGCCGCGTGGTTGCAGCCGATGTTGTGGCCCATCTCATGGATCCAGGAAGAGCCGGTCATCTGCAGGACGCGGATAAGGTTGTAACTCGATTCCGGCATGCCGAGTTTGCTGCTGTTGACGTAGGCGAGGCCGCCGACGTCGTGGAGGTAGGCTACGATCGTGCAAAGGTCGGCGCCGACCGCGTTCCTTACTTCATAGACGCCTTCCCAGCCGTTGCGGGCGTTGTTGAAGTTGTAGAGGTCGGTGTAAGAACTCCCCTGCTCCTCGTAGTTCCACTGCTGGGAATGCACGAGCTGGATGCGGGCGTTGATCTTGGAGTTCATCAGGCACTCATTGCCCTTGGCGACACCTTGCGCTATGAAGAGGTTCATCCTGGTGTGGCTGCCGGCGTATGCCAGCGAGGCGGGAGTGTAGAAGACAGCGATGCGAATGTAAGCGATCTCATCGTCGTTGTAGTCGTAGTAATTGATCTTGGCGTCCTCTATATCAGCGCCTTTAGTTCCTTCCGGCGAGGGAAGCTCTTTGCCGTTGATGAAGTCCGCATCCGCTTCCGCAAAAGAGAGGTTGTTGACGGACTGCGCTCCCTCTTTGTATTCCCACTTGATGTCGCGCCCGGTATCAAAGTTCTCGATATGACCGAAGAGTTCGTTGTCGACGATCGTGACGATGAAGGATCCGCCGTCGTTCGCTATCCTGCCGGCTCTCACTTCTACGCCGTTGATGTCCTTGTCGACAAGATTGACCGTGCCGGAGAAATTGCCCTGCGGAGTGGCGAAGGTGATCGTGTCCCCTATCTTTGCCGCTATGAAAGAGGCGATCTGGTCTTCCTGGGCGACGTAGGTGTTCGTGTCTTTTATCGTCGTTGCCGGGATGTTGCCGTCCCTGAGGTCAAGGCAGAGATTGCCGGCAAAAGATGTAAGCGTTGTAAAAGCGAGAGCGAAAAATAAATTCTTCATAACGGTCAATACAGTTCGATTTGATTAAAGCCTTTCTTCAAGGTCGGTTCCCAAACTCTTCCGGACTCGCTGGTGATCTTTATCCGGCGTTTCTCTTTCGTGTTGTCTATTGTGAGCTTGTAGCCTAAAAGTTCCTTCTCCAGCTTCGGCTCGTCGGATTCGAAGAAAGCGACGGCTCTCTTCTGACTCGGGATGACGCGGATGTCGCCGAACGTTTCCTTCGTTTCAAGCGCGGCCAGAAGAAGGGCGCACTTTTCCAGAACTCCGCAGGTCAGCTGCTGGGAGAGTACAGGCAGAGCGGAATTGGGCTTGAAGGAGAAATAGGCTTCCCGCTTCTGGATGGCCGAGAGGAGCGCCTGAGCGCGTTCCTCGAACATCCTGGCGCCGCTCACCTGCTGCGCCCGCAAAAAGAGCGGGATCACTTCGGGCAGAGCCGCTTCGGAAAAGTCGCCGGACTCGGCGCCGCAGAGTAGACCGAGGACGGGCATTCTCAAGTAATGCGGCTGATAGCTCTGCTGACGCTCTGTGAGGCGGTAGGCGAGCTTTACGCCGTTGGCGCGGTATGTTTCCCGTTTGGTCGCCGCAAAGGCCTTATTTGAGGCTTTGGCGGCAAATATGAGCTCTTCGGTGCTGGCGTTGGAACGCTTGGCGATAAGCTCCCTCGTCAGCGTGTTGAGGAGCGGAGTGTAGACGTCGCTCTTCTGACCGATCTCGGCGAGGAAAAGGACCGCCCAGGGCGAGGTGCGTTTCCTGCCGGCGCCTTTCTTGACATGATTGGTGGCGGCGTCTATAGTTTCAGGAATAAAGCCGCCGCGGTGGCGCTTCATGATCAGCTCTTTGGCGAGCGCTTTCAGTTCGTCCTTGAGACCGGTAGCGCCCACTTCGTTCTCCCACCTGGCGAGCCAGTAGCCGGCTCTTGCCAATTCGGAGAGTTCGATCTCCTGGGCGCCCTGCTTCTTGTAGGTGCCGGGATAGGGATAGTTGGCGGGAGGAAGAGATTTGAAGCGCGGAGCCTTCTTGTAGAGCTGCAAAACTTTTTCCGCGGCCGCTGGGATCTTCTGGCCGTTTATCTTGGCGTTCTTGGCGAGAGCGAAGGCGGCACCGATGAGCTTGCCGAAAGATATGGGCGCTTCCGCCTGGTCGGGCGGAGCGGAGAGTTTGTCGAGGAGCTGCTTCAATTCCTGTTCGGAAATTTTGGCGAGCTTCTTGAGGTCGGGCGGCGGAGTACTTTCTTTTTTGGAGAGCTGCCAGACGGCCTGCGAGAGCGCGCTGCTAAGCGAATTGACGCTCGAGCCGATGATGTAGAAGGTGAACTCCAGCTTGCGGGACCTGGGATAGGCGTTAAGGGGCCAGGAGCGCTCGAGGTCGGTTCCGAAGCGCAGCGATCTCTCACCCGCCTCCAATTGCCAGAGCCATTCCTGACGTTTGGAGAAAGTTTCCGGCGACGGCAGGAAGATGAGAGCGTCCTCCTTTTCCTTGAAGGCGCCGAAGGGAGCCGGCCACTCGCCGGAGTACCAGCCTTTCTTGCCCTCGAAGGGAGTTATCAGCTTCTGGCCGTCCCGGCCCTGGAAGACGAAATAGAAGGCGTCGAGCTGCGCCTGGTTCTTCAGGGTGACGGCCGCTTTTATTTTCAGGGCGACGGCGCTTTGCGAAAACACTTCAGCTTTGACGGAGCCGTAGGGCGTAGAACCGGAAAAAAGGGCGTGCCCCTTTTTCGATTCGGCGTTAGAAAAAGCGAGCGATTCGGTGAAGCAGTCGAAAGCCAGAACATCCCGGCCTCTCAGTTTGGCGGCGAACTTGAGTTCCGCGCCGCAGCTTCCGAAAGTTACGTTGAGCGATTTTTCCTTGCTTGAGCGGCCGATGTCGAATTTGATTAGCTTGTCCATTATTGTCCCCTTAGAGCGCCAGCATTCTGTCGAGCGCCTCTTTGGCTTTTATGCGCGTGTCTTCCAGAACTTTTATTTCGTATTCGTTGTCTTCCAGAGCCCACAGGACTTTCTGGGGCGTCATTAATTTCATGTTGGGGCAGACGTTCCCTTCCAGCAAGGGATAGACTATCTTGTCGGGAGACTTTTCCCTGATGGCTTTAAGAACGCCCTGCTCGGTGCCGATGATGAACTCCTTGGCATCGCTCTCCCCCACTCTTCTGATGATGGCGGAAGTGGAGCCGACGAAATCGGCCGCGGCGGAGAGCTCTTCCGGGCACTCCGGGTGCGCGAGGAACTCGGCTTCCGGATGCAGCGCCTTCGCTTCCGCGAGCGCTTTTAGGGTGAAGCGCTGGTGCGTCGGGCAGAAGCCCGGCCAGACTTCCATTTCTCTTCCCACGCTCTTTTTGGTGAACGTACCGAGATAACGGTCGGGCACGAAGAGCACGGGCTTGTCTTTGGGCAGCGAAGCCACGACCTTGCCGGCGTTGGCTGAAGTGCAGCAAATGTAGGCTTCCGCTTTTATTTCCGCCGAGCAGTTGACGTAAGCTACCACGATGGTGTCGGGATGCTCTTCTTTGTAGCGCCTGAGTTCCTTGGGCATGAGCATATTGGCCATCGGGCAGTTGGCCCTTGGGTCGGGCGTAAGGACGGTCTTCTGAGGCGAGAGGATCTTGGCGCTTTCCGCCATGAAGTCCACGCCGCAGAAAACGATCGTGTCGGCGTCCGTTTTGGCGGCCAAGCGTGAGAGCTCCAGGGAATCGCCGACATAGTCGGCTAGTTCCTGCGTCTCATAGGGGGTGTAGTAGTGCGCCAAGATGACGGCGTTCTTCTTCGCCTTCAGCTCCTGCACTCTTTCTTTCAGTTCCGGAAATTCCATCTTTATATGAGAGCGATGTCGGATACAAGAATACCGAGCGCTCGTTTGTCGTTTTCAGGGATGAAGGTGTTGTTCAGCTGCAGGGAGCATCTGAGCATGCCGCTCTCTTCCGTTTCAAATGGGAACACAACTTCCTGCCAGTCGGGGGAAGTCAAAGTTTTCTTCACTTCGTTCCTGCCGTTGACGGTCAGAGTGAGCTCAAACGGCCCGGACTCGAACTGGCGGGCGTCGGTCGCGCACTTCAGCTTCAATCCTTTGGCTTTGTCGCTCTTCAGAACGAAGACCGCCCTCGCGCCCGTCCAGGAGGCATAGCTCTCCCCTATCTTTTCCGGCGGGAAGAAGCCGGTCGTCAGGAAGCGGTTCTCCTCTTCCGTGATCTTGATCTCGCTGGGCGCGCCGGCAAAAGCGCTTTCAAGGATCTCCTTGGCGCCGCGGCCGTCCGTGGCAACTTTTTCGATCCTGGCCGTGACGGGAACGTTCAGAAGGCCGACGCAGCTGCTCTCGTCTTCCAGGGCGACCTTGAAGGCCAGCATCCGATCCGTCCAGTCGTAGCAGTGCTCGATATGGTCACGCCCAGGGTGCGCCGCGACCGTTACGGTGTATTCGCCGGGGCCAAGCATGGGCGGAAGCTCAAAAGAGACTTCCAATCCTTCGCCCGATTTGAGCGCAGGCGTTTCCTTTTTCAATAGCATGGTGTTGGTGCCGAGGACTTCGTAGCCGAGGCGGTCCCTTAAGGAGAAGCCGATGGTCGGAGGCTCGATGTCGTTCAGGGCTTTCACATCGACTCTAAGCTCGGCCTTGTGCCCGGCGAAAAGCGTCCGCGTTTCGCAGCCGTCGCTGATCAGGGAAACTTTTTCGATGAGGGCCTCGAAGGAACCACTGTGCTGAGGCTTGCTGTTCTTGGCTTCCTGCTGCTTGCGCTCCAGAATGAAGGACTCCTTGTCGGCGTCGTCGCGAACGAGCAGCGTGTTGTAATAATTCAAAACGTTTTCCGGCGTGTCGTTGGCGATGATCCTGCCCTTGTGCAGCAGCACGGCGGTGTCGCAAAGCAATTTTACGGCCCCGGGATCGTGAGAAACGAAGATCAAGGTCCCGCCCTTGGCGCGGAAATCTTTCAGATACTTCAGACACTTCTGCTGGAAATAAGCGTCGCCCACCGCCAGCGCCTCGTCGATGATAAGAATGTCGGGGTCAACGTTGGCGGCCACGGAAAAGCCCAGTCGGAGAGCCATGCCGGTGGAATAGATCCTCAAGGGGTGGTCGAGGAAATCGCCGAGCTCGGCGAACTCCACGATGCTTTGCAGTTTCTTCTCGATGTCCTCGTCGGAAAGTCCGAGCAGGCGGGCGTTGAGGTAAATGTTCTGGCGTCCAGTGAATTCCGGATGGAAGCCCGAGCCTAATTCGAGCAGGCCGGCGATGCGCCCGTTGATCTCGACCGAGCCGAAGGTCGGCGAGAGCGTTCCGCAGAGGATCTTCAGAAGCGTGGATTTGCCGGCGCCGTTGACGCCGATGATGCCCAGGGAACTCCCCTTCTTCACTTCAAGGTCTATGTCCCTTAGGGCCCAGTAAGCCCAGTGGAAGGACATGCCGATGGGAGTCAGCCATTCTTTCAGCCTGTCCAGAGGACGGTCGTAAACGCGGAAGCGCTTAGACAGGCCTTTTATCTCGATAACGTTTTCTTTATCCATAAATCAGATCTGGTCAGGCAGTTCTTTCTTAAGCTTCAGGTAGAAGAGATTCCCCAGAGTCGAAAAGACCAATCCGCAAAGGAGAAGGATGCCCAAGGTCGGCAGGAAACTGCTTTGGCTGGGAAGGATCTTCTGGGGCAGGAAATCATAATAGACCACGTTCTCGTAGAAAAGGATCTGGAAAGCGCGGGACAGATAATACAAAGGGTTGACTAAGAGCAGCAGTGGCCCGAAGGAAACGATCCTTTCCGTCAGTTCCCTGAAGTAGACGATGGGCGTCATCCAGAACCAGACCTGCAGCGCGATCGAGACGAACTGCATCATGTCGCGGAAATAGGCCGTGGCCGTCGCCAGGAAGATGCCGAGCCCGTAAGTCATCAGCCCCTGGAGAACGTAGATCAAAGGAAGCCAGACGATGTTGGGCGGGATCCGATGCCCCGTGATTATCATGACGATGATAAGGATGGCTTGCATGATGAAGAGCGTGATAAGCCCGGAGATCACCTGATACAGAACGAGGATGGGATGCGGGAAGGAGACCTTTTTGATGAGGTTGCTGTGGCTTAGGAAGGCCAGAGAGTTTCTCGTCAGAGTCTCGGAAAGCGTCAGCCAGGGCAGAAGCCCGGCGCAAATGTAGATGGAAAGCGCGTACGGGTCGTCGACATCAGGAAAGCCTGCCCTGTCAGGGATCCTGGACCCGACGACGCGGGCCAATATGACCGCGTAGATGAAGATCTGGGCCAGCGGCTGCAGTATGTTCCAGAATACGCCGATGACGCTCCCGGCGTAGCGGGCTCTGAAATCCTGAACTACCAGATCCCAGAGGAGCGATCTGAAACGCCATATCTCTTTAACTAGCATAAGCGTGCGTAAGGATTGTTGGCGGCCTCATGGCCTATGGTGGTGTCCTCCCCGTGGCCGGGGTAGACGATTATGCCGGACGGGAGGTCCAGGACATCCTTCAGGCTCTTAAGCAAGGCGTCGTAATTACCGCCCGGGAAATCGGTCCTCCCGACGCTCTCCTTGAAAAGCGTGTCGCCGGTGAAGAGAACGCTCTCGGAACTTTCGGGATCGCTGGCCAGGTAGCAGACTCCGCCGGCGGTGTGCCCGGGCGTCCAAATGACCGTCCACTCGAGCCCAGCCGCCATGAAGGTCTCGCCGTCCTCCAAAAGCTTGTCCGCGCCGCCGAGGGTGATCACTTCGGAAAAGAAGCAGCTTAGGTTCCTCTCCGGATCCTTAAGGCTGAGCTCCTCCTCGCGGTGAAGGACGAGCGGCACCTCGGGGAAGCATTTCTTAAGGTCGGCTACCGCCCCGATATGGTCGACGTGGGCGTGCGTCAGAAGGATCATCTCCAGGCTGTACCCCTTGTCGCGCAGGAAAGCCAGAAGTTTCTCCCCTTCCGCTCCCGGATCGATGCAGACGACCTTGGGGGAACCGTTCTTCGCGACCAGGTAGCAATTGGCCGCCAATTCGCCCAAAGGAAGCACATCTATCGATATTTTCTTACCATTTGTCATATTTATGATTATACCAAAAATTAAAAAAAGCCTTCCCCTAAGGGGAAGGCTCGCTTAAATTTCTGCCGGTTAGCTCAGGCCTGGTGCTCGAACTCCTCGTAGATGGCCCGGACAGCCTCCTCGAAGTCGTTCAGTTCCACGCCGACGATCATGTTGTCCTGCGTGGAGCCGAGGTCGATGACCTGGAGGTTGATGCCGCGCTTGCTTAGGCAGGTGCAGAGGCGCCCAGCAAAGCCCACGCAGCGGATCATGCCCTGGCCGACCGTGGCGATGAGCGCCAGATTGTCGGTCACTTCCAGGCGGTCAGGCTGCAACGTCCTCTTGATCTCCTCCAAAATGGCGGGCAGCTGTTCGCCGACGTACTCCTTCCTGACGATGACGGACATCGTGTCGATGCCGGTGGGCGCATGCTCGAAGTTGACGCCGTGCGACTCGAAGATCTGCAGGAAGCGGCGGCCGAAGCCGACCATCTTGTTCATCAATATCTTCTCGATCTGGATCAGGTAGAAATCCTTCCTGCCGGCGATGCCGGTCACGACGCGGTCGTCCTTGGGACGGCTAGGAACGATCCTGGTGAAGGGGCCCGTCGGGTCGTTGGTGTTCCTGATCTCAATGGGAATGCCGGGCTCGCTGACCGGATAGATGGACTCGTCGTGCAGAACGTTGGCGCCCATGTAAGCCAGTTCGCGGAGCTCCTTGTAGGTCAGAGTCTCGATGTGCTTCGGATTCTTGACGAGCCTGGGATCGGCCATCATGAAACCGTTGACGTCCGTCCAGTTCTCGTAGAGTTCGGCTCTCACGGCCCTGGCGGCCACGGCGCCGGAAATGTCGGAGCCGCCTCTCGGGAAGGTCTTGACCTTGCCCTTGGGCGTGCAGCCGTAGAAGCCCGGCATGACGACGAGGTCGTCGCCCTTCAGGGCTTCGCCAAGCTTATCATAAGTCTCCTCCTTGATCACGCCGCTAGATTCGATCTGCAGATATTCGCCGGGATCGACGAAGCGGGCCTTGAGCCAGGCGGCCGTGATCCTGCCGCAGAGATATTCGCCTCTGCTGGCCATGAAGTCCTTCGTGCCGTTCTTCTTCATCTGGGCTTCCGTCTCGTCCAGGAGGGCGTCGATGTCGATGTCGACATTGAGGTTCTGGACGATCTCCTTGTAGCGCGTCCTGATCTTCTGGAACATCTGGCCGAGGTCGAGGCCCTGCTCCTGAACGCTCTGGCAAAGGAGCAGCATGTCGGTTATTTTGACGTCGTCAGAAAAACGCTTTCCGGGAGCGGAGACGACCACGATCCTTCTTGTGGGATCGCTTTCAAGGATGGCGCGGACTTTCAGGAAATGCTCGGCGTCCGCCAAAGAGGAGCCGCCGAATTTGCAAACTTTAAGACTCATGATCTGATTGGGCGCGGGGGCCGCCGCGAAGGGCGGCTCCCCGCTGGGTAAAAATGATTAAACTATTTCGTGGCAGTGGCGGAGACAGTGGCCTTCTTGTACCAGAGCACGAAGGTGAACGGGAGCCAGTAGGAATCTTCCTTGGCGACCACCGTGTTGAGGCTGACGGCGCCCTGGGCCTTGGCCTGCAAGGTCAGGTCGGAGAGGGTCTCGTTGAAATTGACTTCGCGTCCGCCTTCCGTCCAGAGAGGGATCGTGGGCAGGAAATAAAGTCCGCTTCTGGAGGCGAAGAGGCCGATGGCCTTACCGCCGTCGCAAGGCATATCCCTGAAGGCGCTGTATTTGGCGATGGAAACGTCGGCGCAGCCGGCTAAGACCAGCATGGCGAGGAGCACTAAGGACAACACGACTTTTTTCATAGGTTTCTCCTTTTTGATTGGTTGTGGTTGATTGCCAATCGGAGTGAGAGGATTCGAACCTCCGACTTCTTGCTCCCAAAGCAAGCGCTCTAGCCAGGCTGAGCTACACTCCGGATCGTTCTGTTTTTTAATTGTTATTATTTCCGATTTTAGCAAAAGCTACCGTCTTTTCGCAATGGCGCCGGAGTCTTTTTCCGCCAATAGTTCGCTAAGAGCGAAGTGGAGACGTCCATCCAAACGCTGAAGATGGTGGGGGCCAGCGCCGCCGCGTTGGATTTTAAGACGCTGATGGCCAGCCCGGTCGCCATGCCGGAATTCTGCATCCCCACTTCCAGGGCTATGGTGCGGCAGTCCGCCTCGCTGAGTTTTCCGGGCAGAAGGAAGCTGAGCCCCCTGGCGCCGAAATAGCCCAGCGCGATGCCGAGCCCGTTGTGCAGCGCCGCCGCCAAAAGAACGATCGCCCCGGCTTTCCTTATGAGCTCCTTCGAGGGGGCTATGATGACCGCCAGGATGAAGCAGATCCCGAACATGGATATGAAAGAAAGAATGTTATCCATAAGCTGGCGCTTTTCCTGAAAAGCGCGGGCGAAGATCCTCCGGAAGACCAGGCCGCAGGCCACGGGAACGATGGTCATTTTTATGATCTCCAGCGACATGTTCAGCGTGTCTATGGGGACATAGCAGCCGGCGTAAAATTTCATGAGAACGGGCGTCAGAAAGGGCGACAACAAGGTCGAGACGCAAGTCATGACGACGGACAATGCCACGTTGCCCCTGGCAATGTACGTCATGACGTTGGAGGCCAGGCCGCCCGCCACGGAACCCACCAGGATGACGCCCGCGGCGATCTCGGGATCGAGCCTCAGGGCTTTGGCAATGAGATACCCCAGGAGCGGCATGATGCAGAATTGCAAAAAAGCTCCCAGGGCTATGCCGTAGGGCATTTTCACCGCCTTGGCCAGGTCGGATAAAGCCAGAGTGGTGCCCATGCCGAACATGATGAGCTGCAGAAGAGGCACTATGAGATTCGTCAGCTTGTATCCCCTGACGCTTATGAAGTGATCGGGGAAATACCAAGCCAAGAGCGAACTCGCGATCAAGGCCAATGTGAAGAGATTCTTTTTCACGACAGTGACGGGAAAACAAAAAAATGGCGGAGAGTGAGGGATTCGAACCCCCGGACCGTTGCCGGTCAACGGTTTTCAAAACCGTCGCGATCGACCACTCTGCCAACTCTCCGCAAAGCCGGAATAAATTATAGCATAAACGCTCTTTTTTCATTGACAAAAAGGCCTGTTTCAAATAAAATACAGCAAGTTGTAAGTAGAGAAACGCTTTATGGATTTTCCTTTAGCAAACGGCATGGCGAGGCCAATAAGACTAAGCCTAGCCACGCGGCGCTTCGCCCTTGATTCTCTTTCCCACAAATACGGGCTGGAGACGAGGTCGACGCCCGGCGTAAACTTCACAAAAGGCGAGCTGGCCGGTCTTACTGACATCGAAAAGTACGACCTCGCGGTAAAGAAGATCGCCCTTGAAGCGCCCATACGCCTCTGCCCTGGCGAGCTTGTTTCCGGCGCGGCGACTTTGGGCGCCGCCATAGACCATTTGGTCCCGGCCTTTTGCGACGGGGAAACGCTTTTCGGGAGCGTCAGCCACCTGACCGTCGATTTCGAGACCGTCGTAAAAAAGGGGGTAGGACATATCGAGGAACAGGCGAAGGCCTCCTTCGAAAAACATAAGGGCACCGAAAGGGAGCCCTTCTGCCGCAGCGCTCTCAACTGCCTGGAAGCCTTTAGGATCTATCACAAGCGCTATCTCGAAGCCCTTAAGGGGAAAAGTGAATACCGCGCAAACTATGAGAATCTTCTGCACGTCCCCTTCTCCCCCGCCGAAAGTTTTTACGAAGGCGTGCAAGCCATCTGGTTCACCTTCTCCTTCCTAAGGCTCTGCGGCAACTGGCCCGGCATCGGGAGGATCGACGTTCTCCTTGGCGCCCTTTTGGAAAACGACCTGAAAGAGGGAAAGCTGACGCTTGACGAAGCCAGGGAGATCTTAGCCCACCTCTTCATCAAGGGCTGCGAATGGATCTGCGGCGGCGACTACGGTTCCGGCGACGCCCAGCATTACCAGAACATCGTGCTCTCCGGAACGGACGAGAACGGGCGCGACGTCACGAACGATGTCACCTACCTTGTCCTTGACATCGTCGAGGAGACCGGCATCAGCGATTTCCCCGTTACGGTCAGGCTCAGCCGGTCAACTGACGAAAAACTTCTGAGGCGCGTGGCCGAAGTGATGCGCTTCGGCGGCGGCATCGTGGCGGTTTACAACGAGGAGCTTATCCTCAGGTCGCTTCTTGATTACGGATACCCGAAACATGACGCCGCCAAGTTCGCCAACGACGGCTGCTGGGAAGTGCAAGTTCCCGGCAAGACATTCTTCACCTACCACCCCTTCGACTCGCTTGCCCTTTTGCAAAGAAAGACGCTGAAGGGCTATGACGGCAGCGTTGACTTCAAAAGTTTCGAGGAACTCTACTCAGCCTACGTGAAGGACCTCAAAGCCTTCCTTGAGGAATTGCTGCAGGATAAGCTCAATTTCAAGCCGGACGAACCCTGCACGGTAGTTTCTCTCTTCGAGGAAGGCTGCCTAAAAAAGGGCTTGTCATACCTTGAAGGCGGGCCCATATACAACGTCTATTCCCCGCACATCGGAGGCCTTGCCGACACGGTGAACTTCCTCTACGCCGTGAAAAAGCTGGTCTTTGACGACAAGCTTGTCAGTTTTATTGAGCTCATCGGAATACTGGCCTCCAACTGGGAGGGTCATGAAACATTGCGCGTCCTCGCCCGGAACAAGTACGCCTACTACGGAAACGATTCCGACGAGGTCGACGAACTCTGCGCGCGCCTCCTCAACGATTTCGCGGACGGCTGCGACGCCTTGAACAACAGGTCAGGCTACATCTTTCCTGGCGGCGTCAGCACTTTCGGGCGGCAGCTGCAATGGTCGAAGCGCCGCCTCGCCTGCGCGCACGGACGCAAGGCCGGGGAAGTTTTGGCCGCCAACGCCTCCCCCACCCCGGGAAGCGATCATATCGGCGCGACCGCCGTCATAAGATCGTATTGCAAGTGCGACCTCAAGCGGGTGCCAACGGGCGCCGCGCTTGACATCAAACTTCTGCCGTCGCTAACTAAGGGCGAGGAAGGGCTGGACGCTCTAGTGTCGCTCATGCGCGGCTTCGTAACTTTGGGCGGCTTTTTTATGCAGCCTGACGTCGTGGACGTTTCCGTACTTAGGGAAGCGCAGCGCGAACCCGAGAGCCACCAGAACCTCTCGGTGCGCGTTTCCGGCTGGAACGCGCGCTTCGTGACGCT
>JAGCDY010000104.1 GCA_017650925.1 bacterium | reverse complement strand
GAACTTCCCTGATCTCAGAGGGCGTGGCCTTCTTGCCAAGCTCGCAGTGCAGCGCTTCCGTGTGCGCCCTAAAGACCGGGACACGGACGCAGGTCGCGCTGATCGTAATGGAATCGTCGTGGAAGATCTTACGAGTTTCCCGGATCATCTGCGCCTCTTCCTCGTTGAAGCCGTCGGGACCGATGGCCGAATTGTGCGAGAAAACATTGAAGGCGATCTGGTGCGGGAATTTGTTCTTGACGATCGGTTCGCCAGCGAGATAGGCTTTCGTCTGTTCCCTGAGTTCCTCGATGCCCCAGGCGCCGGCGCCGGAGACCGCCTGGTATGTGCAGGAGACGAATCTCTTCAGGCCGAAAGCCTTGTAGATCGGGAACAGAGGAACGTTCGCGATGATGGTGGAGCAGTTCGGATTCGCTATTATGCCGTTGTGCCACTTGATGTCTTCGGGGTTCACTTCCGGAACGACCAGCGGCACCTTGGGATCCATCCTGAAGGCGGAGGTGTTGTCAACGACCACAGCGCCTCTCTCGACGGCCGCGGGAGAAAACTGCTTGGAAAGCGTTCCAGAAGTCGAGGACAGAACGATGTCGACGTCGTCGAAGGCCTCGGGCCTCAGCAGCTCGACCGCGATCTCTTTGCCTTTAAAAACCAGTTTGCGTCCCACGGAACGCTCGGAAGCCAGAAGTTTCAAGCTCGAGACGGGAAAATTTCTTTTTTCCAGCGTCTTCAGCATCTCGGTTCCCACGGCGCCCGTGGCGCCGGCAATTGCAACTCTCTTCATTTATTTCCTCCTTATCCAAGTCTTTTTAAAGCCGCTTCCGCGACCATGTCGCCAACTTCCGTTGTAGAAAATCCCATTTGTCCCGCAGCCATGCTCTTCATCTTCGGCGTGGTGTCCCCTATCGCCTCAACGATGGCGTCGCCGGCCTTCTCTTCGCCGAGGCTCTGCAGAAGCATAGCGCCGGACCAGATGGCCGCCAGCGGGTTGATCTTGTTTTGACCCGTCCACATGGGGGCCGTGCCGCCGATGGGCTCGAACATTGAAACGCCTTCCGGATTCAGATTGCCGCCCGCCGCCACGCCGAGTCCGCCCTGGGTGATGGCCGCAAGGTCGGTTATGATGTCGCCGAACAGGTTCGTCGTCACCACCACGTCGAACATCTCGGGGCTCGCCACCTGGTAAAGCGTCGTGGCGTCCACATGGTAATACTCGCGCTTGATGTCGGGATACTCTTCGCCGATCTCAGCGAAAGCTCTGTTCCACATGTCGAAGACGTAGGTCAAAACGTTGGACTTGCCGACCAAAGCCAGTTTGCTCTTGTCCGCTTTGCCCCTGGCCGCCTTGCCGTACTTTCTGGCGTACTCGAAAGCGTATCTAAGGCAGCGGTCCACCTGCTTTCTGGAATAAGCCATGACCTGGGTGGCGACCTCGTCCTTGGTGCCGACCATCATGGCGCCGCCCATTCCGGTATACACGTCGCCGGAATTCTCTCTAACCACGGTGTAGTCGATGTCCTCCGGGCCTTTGCCTTTAAGGGGCGTCTCAACGCCCGGGAAAAGACGGACCGGCCTCAAGTTGATATATTGGTCAAGCTCGAACCTGAGCTTCAGCAGGATGCCTTTCTCCAGGATGCCCGGCTTGATGTCCGGATGTCCGATGGCGCCAAGATAGATGGCGTCGAAAGTCTTCAGCTCGTCGATCGCGCCCTCGGGCAGAGTCTCGCCCGTCCTCATATAGCGTTCGCCGCCGAAATCGAAATGCTTGAACTCGATGTCGCAGCCGCAGCTGGGCAAAACGGCCTTAATGACCTTTAAGCCCTCGCCTATGACTTCCGGTCCTGTCCCGTCGCCCGGGATGACCGCTACTCTTTTCACTTTACTCATTTTTATCCCTTATTTTTTGTTTAATATTTCATTATACCATAAGGGATAAAAATGCCATAATGGCAAAGGCGTATAGCCTTACTCTTTGTATTCGAAGTGCTGGTAGTCTTTAAGAGTCTTCCAGTCGCCGCCCCAGGTGAAGCCGCGGCGTTTGAACAATTCGATGATCAAGTTGCCTTCTTTTATGCGTCTTTTGTCGCTGCCGTCCCTTTCGATATAAGCTTCTCCTTCCTTGGGCTCGACTTTCGAGATCTTGCCGTCCTTATAGTGAACGCAGGGATTGTATAGGGGGTTTATGTCGATAGCAAGGCCTCTGGCGTGCATGGAAAGCTTTTCCGAGCCGGCGATCTTGCGGTAACAGAAAGCGCTCGTGTTGTTGTCTTTCATCGATGCTTCGTCGGAAGCGTCGTATTCGTCGATCAGCCTGATTTTCTCAATTTGGTATTTGGCATTGAAAAGGTCTGCGAAAACGCCGCCTACGGCCTGGGCTATCTTTTTATTTACGATCAGTTCTCCGACGTGAACTTCCCCGTCGAAGCCGTAGTGTTTGATTTTGACGTAGCTAAGGTCTTCTCTTTTAATTTGGCAGTCTTTAGGGAAAGACTTGCCCTCCATCCTTTTGAAGACCTCGTCCGGGATAAAATCGTAAGCGCGCGTGATCTCACTGCTTTCCAGGAACTTGTCGTCGGAGGGAAGAAAATTTTTGCCGCCGATGTCCAATCCCACCGAGGGTAAATGCTTTTCATTTCCGGGATCCATGACTCTAGCCTTGTGAACTTCGCAGGAGGAAAGGAAAAACGAGAGCAATATGATCGGCAAAAGGATCTTCATAGTTTTTTCAAGGTGAGGCCGGCGCCGCGATGCCATTTTTTAATTCTTATTAGTATAAGGGAGGCGATGAAAGCCAAGAATAGGCCAAAGAGCGCCGTGAGGGCCTCCAGGGGCTCGTTCTCGGGGAAAAAGAGATATCCTATGCCGGAACCGAGAAGCAGGCCAGCTAGGGGCATAAGGAGAAGCAAGAGAATGGCTCTTGCCTGGTAGCCGGGCTTTTTTACGAGCTGGACCCGGTCGCCTGGCAGGACGCTTTCCTTTTCGGGGATGTCGGCAAAAAGCTCCATCATGCCGTCTTCCTTACTGACGGAACACTGGCCGCAGAATTCGCAGGCTTTGGTCCTTGTAAGCCTAATCAGAGCGCGGTCGTTTTCGATCGATATGACCGTGCCGTTCTCGGGCTGATAAATTTTGTCGTTCTCAGTCATTGTCCCGCTCGAGGGCAAATTTGTAGAGTTCCTTCCTGTTGTGTCCCGTGACTAGGGAGACGGCCTGGGCTGACTGGGAGAGAGGAAGATCGGCTTTCTTTTTGAGCAGGAGAACTTTTCCGACCGCTTCGTCGAAGGAAAGGGCCTCTTCTTTTTTCACTTCCTCTTTCGTCCCTTCGATGACCAGGACGCACTCGCCCCTGACTTCTCCCCTCTCCTCCAGTTTGGAAACAATTTCCTCGCACGTTCCTCTCAGGCATTCCTCATGGATCTTGGTCATTTCGCGGAGGAGAGCGACGCGGCGCTCTCTAAGGAAAGGCTTGAGGTCGGATATCAATTTTATAACGCGCAGGGGGCTTTCGTATACGACGGCAGTCTCCTCCATAAAGGAGATCTTCCGGAAGGCCGACTCCCTGTCTTTGCCTTCCCTCGGAAGGAAACCTAGGAAAGTGTAGCGCTCGGTGGGAAGGCCTGAAAGGACGAGGGCAAGATCAACGGCGCAGGCTCCCGGCAGACAGGTGTAAGGGATATTCTCGTCCCTAAGCCTCTGAGTAAGGTAGGAGCCGGCGTCTGATATGCAGGGGTAGCCGGCGTCGGAGACCAGGGCGATGTTCTGCCCCTCTCTCAGCCTTCTGATAAGCTGTTCGGTGGCTTCCCTCTCGTTGTGCTGATGGAAGGCGAAAAGTGGCTTCGAGATCTCAAAGTGGCTGAGCAGCTGAATGGTGTGGCGGGTGTCCTCCGCCGCAACGGCGTCGACTTCCGCAAGGGCCTTCAGGGCTCTGGGGGTCAGGTCTTCCAGATTACCCAGAGGAGTGGCGATGATGTAAAGCATCAGAAATCTCCTATGGCCCTTATGCGGGCGCCCATGCCCAGCGTTTCCTTACCGCCTTGCGGCTTGTAGGGCAGAAGCTTTTTGGCCCTCAGGGAAAGGGCGGAACGGTCGCCTTCCGGCAAGGCAATTTCAAGCGTGTGGGTCTTGCCGTCAAATGGCAGGGAAAAATCCTCGAGCAATTTGGAGCCAAGGTAAAGGGAATAATCCTGGTGTTTGGCTTCCAAAGGCTTGGAGAGGATCATTTCAAAATCAAGGTGAACTTTTGTACTCATTTCCGAAGGCTGCCAGGAAAGTCCGTTGCGTATGATGACGAGCCTTCCGTGCTCAGTATTCTCGACGCCAACTATGCCCTGGGCCTGCCTCATGTATTCGTCGGTGAATTCGTAATCGCAAGCGAAAGCCAACCCGAGTTCCCGGCTCTCGCCCTCCGGCTTGAAGGGGCTGCTGACGGCGAAGCAGAGCAGAGCCTTGTCGGAAAGCCATGGGAAAATATTAAGTTTGATCTCCTGCCAGCCCGGTTCCTTCAAAATTATGGTGTCGAGCATTTCCCCGTCATACCAGAAGGTCACGGCGACCTGCGTCTCCCTTATGGCCGCCAGGCGGAGTTTGAGAACGCGTTCATTTTCCGGCACGCTGATCAGCATGCCGCCTTTCGGGGCGCTCCATCTGTAGTTGAAGCCTCCGCCTATCCAGGTCTCCTTCTTATAGAGACCGAAATCGCTCGGCAGATCGAACCTTTCGCGGCGCTCCTCGCCGCCTAATTTGCCGAAGACTCCGTAGGCGTAGACCGCGTTGAAAACGACAAAGAAGAGCGCGGCGACAAGAAGCGATCTGAAACGCAAGGGTTCGTTCGAGCCCTCCTTCAGTAAGGACATGAAGACGGCCAAAACGAAAGCGGTCAAGGCGGCGGCCTCGGGAGCATTCAGGTGCGTTCCGAAAAAGGAGATGACCATGAAGGACAAAAGCATCGCGGAGAAAAGCAAAAACAGCTTGTCCTTCTCGCTTTTAAAAGCCTTCAGGAAGATCAGAACGATGAGCCACACGAAGACCGCGGCGCCGGCAAATCCCAATTCCGCGCCCCAGGTCAGATACTGGTTCCAGGGGTTGTCCATGGGCGTCTCGTCGCCGGCTTCCCTGTTGTAGTTCACTACTTCCAGTGGGAAAGCGCCGAGGCCTACGCCGCCAATGGGATACTCCTTCCAGATGCGCCAGGCCTGCTTCCACTGCAGCTCGCGGCGGTCGGTGAGCGTCATCCCCTTGTCGCGCTCCAGGCGGCGCAGCTGCCTGGCTATGCGGGCCACGACGGGATTCCTGGAATTCGTGTCCAGTTTCAGGCGGGGCGAGGCGACAAGAAAGATCAAAAAGAGCATCACTATCCCCGCGGCGCCGACGATCTGCACGAGCGTTGGCTTTTTGCTTCTGAAACGCTGGAAGACAAGGGCAGAGAAAAAGATGAGGGCGAAGAGGAAAAGGAAAAGCAGGGACGAGCGCGAGCCGGAAAACGTCATGGCCAAAAAGGCCGGGATCACCGTGATCCCGAAAAGCAGCCTGTCGAAGACGTTCCCCACCCAGATGAAATAAAGGGCCAAGGGAATGTAAAGCGCGATGAAAAGCCCGAGGGCGTTGGGGTCGGACATTCCTCCCGAAACTCTCCCCGCCTCCAGCCAGCCGATATCCTGGAAGGCCTTGGGAAGGTAAGAGCCCTTGTGCTGAAGGAAAGCCAAAGCCAGAACCGGAAGGAGGCCGAACGTCACCGCGCGCAGAAGCTTCTTAAGATAAGGCTTCCTCTCCTCCCTTTTGACATCTCCGAATATGGAGGCCACGGTCCAGACAACGGCCGGGAACAAAAGGAAAAGGAAGCAGTAAAGCAGCGTTATCCTGGCGGCTTCGGAAGCTGTCCTGCCGTCCGTATTGATTATCCTGTCGTAGAAGAAGGGCGTCTTGAAGCCGGTGAACAAGCCCCCGTAGCGCGCCACGGTCCAGGCGGCCGAGGAAAGGCCGACCATGAAAAGCAGAAGAAGCGGCAGCTTGAAGCTTTTGTCGAGGCTGCTGTTCTTTCCCGTAACTAGCCTGTTGGCCCAGAAACCAATGGAAAAGATCAGCGCGAAAAAAATGATCGGCTGATGCGCGCCGATATTGAGAAGCCTGGAAGGCGCGGCGGAAAAAGGCAAAATGAAGGCGAGTATGTAAAGAGCCTTCTGCGGAACGTAATAAGCGGCCGCGAAAACGAAAAAGAGCGCGACGGCGTAAAAGAAACAGTAGACCGGATCTAGCGGCGCAAGCTCGAAAGCCGCCGGCCAGATCGCTCCGAAAGCCAGAAGGAAAAGCGCAACAGAAAATATTTTTCTAATTTTAGCCAGCATTCAGATCCCGCGGGCGACGAAGAAGAAAGTCTTGAAGATGATGACCATGTCCAAAAGAAGCGAGCGCTCCTGAAGGTAATACATGTCGTAGTCCAGGTTCTCGTGAATGGGAAGATTGCGTTCCGCGCTCAGCTGCCAGAGGCCCGTGATGCCGGGCTTGACTTCCAATCTCAGCCTCTGCCATTTGTCGTAGGTGTCGACGATGAAAGTCATCTCGGGCCTCGGTCCCACGAAGGACATCTCCCCTTTCAAAACGTTTATGATCTGTGGCAGTTCGTCCAGGCTCGTTATCCTAAGAAAATGCCCGACTGGAGTTATCCTGGGATCCCTTCCGCTCTTGGGCTTGAGTTCAGAACCGCCGGCTTCAGTGTACATCGAACGGAATTTGTACATCGTGAACTTCTTTCCCCTGAGGCCGACTCTCTCCTGGGAGAATAAAACGGGCCCCTTGCTGTCGAGCTTTATGGCCAGGGCTATTATGAACATGACGGGAAGCGCCGGGAGGAAAATAATAAGCGCGAAGCAAATGTCGAAAAGACGCTTCACGAAATTGTAATACCAGGAGACACGGAAGTCGTGGATGATGCTGAGGACGAAGATACCGGCTATCTCGTAGCTCCTGATGACCTGCGGAATGGTGTAGAGCCTCGGCGTGAAATAGAAGGGCACCTTCATGGAATAGCAGGTATCCATGACGCTGAAGATCTTTTCGGCGGGAGCTTCGCTCATGCAGAAGAAGACGGAGGTGATGTCGCGCTCCTTTATGATGCGCACCAGATCCTCGATAGTTCCCTCGACCTTAAGCTTCGCGCCGCCCTTTTCTATTTCTATCTCAGTCCCCTTCTCGATGAAGTCGTCCAAAAAACAGACGGGTAGATAGTGATGGGCCGTATGGCGCATCAGGCGGCGGGAAACGAGCTTTCCGTTGTTGCCGGCGCCCAGGATAAGGCAGTTTCTGACAAGCAGCCCCTTCTTGTGCAGCTTCATGATGAACCAGTTGAGGAAGGCGCGGAAACAGATCGCCATTATGAAGGCGTAGGCGAAAGAATAGCAGAAGATGCGGCGGGAAAACAGTTTGTCAGTGAAGTATTTCTCCACATTCTGCAGATAGATGTAATAGACGAAATAAAAAGCGCAGGTGAAGATGGCCGCGAAAAAGTAGGCCGAGATGATGTGCTGGTATTCCTTGACGTTCAGAACGGAGTTGTCGCCGCGATAATATTTTCTGAGCACATTGTAGACGACGAGAATGAAGCTGAAAACTACTGCCAGCGTAAGGTAGAGATGCTCCTTGTCGGGGAGATAGTAGACCGTGGTGCGCATGTTGTGCGCCAGATACTTGTCCGCGAACCCGAACCCCATGTAGGTGTGGTAGCCGAGATAAAAAGCGATGTGGACTATCACCACATCGGCAAACAGCCTCAGAAGATAAAGAAGTCTTTCGATCTTGGTTCTCATATTTTCAGAGTATCAGCGAAATGCAGGAAAGGTCGTTCATTATATCTTTGGGAAGATTGCTGCCGCGGAACGCTATCATTTCATACATCATCAGCGACATGATCTTCCTTTGTTTTTCTATAGGCAGTTCGGACAAAAAATTCCGCATGGCCGTGTAGCGGGGATTGCCGGGGAACACGCGGGCCGCGCGCATATCCCCTCTTTTGGCGGCCTCCGAAATTACGGGAAGGTCGCCCATTATGTAAGTCAGTTTCGCGAAGATCCCCTCTTCGCTACCGTTGGGGTCCTGACGCAGGCTTTTGAGAGCGGAAAGAGTCCCCCCCATATCGCCGGACAAAAGGCAATTTCTAAGTTCCCACTCGTCCTGGATATTGGAGTCGGCGCAGATCGCCATGACGTCCTCTTCGGTGATCTCCTCCCTCTCGCCGGTGTAGAGGCTGACCTTTTCCATTTCCGCCGCGACTTTCCTTGTGTCGGAGCCGACTATCTCCGCAAAGGCCCTTTCGCCGCCGGGAGTCAAAACTTTTGAAAAATGCTTTTGGGCGTATTCCCTCAGGTCGCGGATCGGCTCGGGTTCGCAATCAATGATCGCGCCGAGCTTCTGGATGGTCTTGGTAAATTTCAAGCGCTTGTCAAGCGTCGACATGACTATTATGAGCAGCATGTCGGGGCGCTTTTTTTCATATACGGTCTGAGCGTATTCCGCCAGCGCTTCCAGGGCTTCGGAGTCGAGCTCCTCGCCGTGGCGGACTATGACGAGACGGTATCCCCCCATGAAGGGGATCGTCTCGGCGGCGCCGATTATGGCTCCGGCGCCGTTCGTATCCTTGTCGACGGTGATGGTCTCAAGGGAAAAATCCTCCATGCCCGGAGGAACAAGACGCGTGCGGAGTGTCGTTAAAAACTGCTCCGCACGCGTCACGTCTTCGCCGAGCAATACGTAAAAGTTGCCAACGTCGTTGGCATCAAGCCGCTTGAGGAAATCCTCCGGCCTAAAGCTTTCTTCCTTGACGCTTTTGCGTATTGCCATGGTGTTTTTAGGCTTTGAGGATCATGTTCTTGGCCGCCGCCACTTCGTCCATTCTTCCAATGGGCGTCCTTTCGGGAGCGCGGTGGCAGGCTTCGGGATCCGTTTCCGTGATGGAGGCGATCTCCTTCATGGCGTCGACGAAAGCGTCGAGCGTTTCCTTGGATTCCGTTTCCGTCGGCTCGATCATGATAGCCTCGTGAACGATAAGCGGGAAATAGACCGTGGGAGCGTGGTAGCCCCTGTCGAGCAGCATCTTGGCGATGTCGAGCGTGTTGACGTGACTCTTTTCAAGCTGCCATTCGGAGGTGCAGACGCACTCGTGCATGCAGATCTGATCGGCGAAGGGGAACTTGTAGGTGTCCTGCAGCTTCGCCTTCAGATAGTTGGCGTTCAGCACGGCCAGGCCGGCCGCTTCCCTGATGCCTTCGGCGCCCAACTGCAGCATGTAGGCGTAAGCCTTAAGCATGACGCAGAAGTTGCCGAAGAAGGGGGCTATGTGACCCATGCTCTTCGTGGAATCGGCAACGCCGACCTCGAAGGTGCCGTCCGCTTTCTTCGTGACTCTGGGAGTCGGGAGGAACGGGACCAGCTGCTCTTTCACGCCGACCGCGCCCGCGCCGGGGCCGCCGCCGCCGTGAGGCGTCGAGAACGTCTTGTGCATGTTGAGGTGCACGACGTCGAATCCGAGGTCGCCGGGCCTGGCGTGGCCCATGATGGCGTTAAGATTGGCGCCGTCATAGTACATGAGTCCGCCCGCTTCATGGACGAGCCTGCTTATTTCCCCGACGTTGCTGTCGAAGAGGCCGACCGTGTTGGGCGCGGTCAGCATCAAGCCGGCCACGTCGTCGGAGAGCGCCGCCTTCAAAGCTTCGAGATCGACCCAGCCCTTCCCGTCGGAAGGAATGCTCGTGATCTCGAAACCGGCCATCATGGCGGAGGCGGGGTTCGTGCCGTGCGCGCTGTCGGGAATGAGCATGCGCCTGCGCTTAGAGTCTCCCCTGTCCTTGTGGTAGGCGGCGATCAGCATAACGCCGGTGAATTCGCCGTTGGCGCCCGCGAAAGGCTGCAGAGTCACGGCCTTCATGCCGGTTATTTCGCAGAGTTTCTTTTCTGTCTCGTAGATCGTCTCAAGGGCGCCCTGGACTTTCTCCGGGCCGCCGGGAACGAGCGACAGATAAGGATGAAGCGTCGTGAAGCCTTCCAGTCTCGCCACCTGTTCGTTCACCTTGGGATTGTACTTCATGGTGCAGGAGCCCAGCGGATAGAAGTTGGTGTCGACCGAATAATTCAGCCTGGAAAGGTTCGTGTAGTGGCGGACGACGTCCAGTTCGGAAACTTCCGGAAGCGGGGCTTTCTCCGCTCTGCGGCAGCTGGAAGGAACGAGCGTTTCGCATTCTATTCCGCTCTTCGGCGGAATGACGCCGCGTCTTTTGGGAATGGATTCTTCGTAGATGAGTTTCATTTCCTTACCTCCTCGATCGCTTCTTTAAGAGCAGCGGCAAGGCCGTCGATCTCCTCTTTGGTCCTCTTCTCGGTGCAGGCAACGAGAAGAACGTTGCCCATGCCTTCGAAAGACTTGCCGAGAGGAATGCCGCCGGCGTAGCCCTTAGCAAGCAGTTTTTCGCAGACCTTGCCAGCGCAGACCGGCAGAGTCACGGCGAATTCGTTGAAGCAGGGAGACTGGAAAGTCCTTTCCACGCCGGGAATGGAGGTCAGCTTCTGGAGGGCGTAGGCGGCGTTCTTGGCGCTGCTCTCCGCGGCCTCGTAAAGCCCTTCCTTACCCATCAGGGCCAGATAAATGGTGGCCGTGATGGCGCACAGATTCTGGTTCGAGCAGATGTTGGAAGTCGCCTTCTCGCGGCGAATGTGCTGTTCCCTGGCCTGGAGCGTCAGGACGAAACCGCGGTTGCCGTTCTTGTCATGCGTTTCGCCGCAGATGCGGCCCGGCATCTTTCTGGCAAGCTTGGTCGTCGTCACCATGAATCCCAGGTACGGTCCGCCGAAACCTAAGGGCAGGCCCAGACTCTGGGCGTCGCCGACCGCGATGTCGATACCCATTTCGCCGGGGGTCTTAAGATAAGCCAGCGACAAGGGATAACAGATCATGACGGTGAGGGCGCCGGCTTCGTGCGCGGCTTTCGCCGTATCGGTGTAGTCGTCGACGCAGCCGAAGAAAGAAGGGTTCTGCAAGATCACCGCCGCGACCGTGTTGTCGAGCTGAGCCTTGATGGCTTCCTTGTCGGCCTTGCCGTCCTTGGCGGGCACTTCGCAGAACTCGAAGTTCATGTTGGCGGCGTAGCTCTCCAGCATGTTGCGGTAAATGGGATTGATGGCGCTGTCGACCAAAAAGCGCTTTCTCCCAGTCACGCGGTAGCTCATGGCGGCCGCTTCGAAAACGGCGGAACCGCCGTCGTAGACGGAGGCGTTGGAAACTTCCAGTCCGGTTAGCCTGCACATGCCGCTCTGAAATTCGAACATCGTCTGCAGGGTGCCCTGCGCGACTTCCGGCTGATACGGCGTGTAGCACGTGGTGAATTCGCCCCTCGACGCGATGGCGTCAGCGGCGGCGGGGATGAAGTGATCGTAAAAACCGCCTCCCATGAAGCAGACAAGACCGGAGTCGTTGCGTTTGGAAAGCGCAGAAAGTCTCTTCAAGACTTCGTATTCCGAAATACCTTCGGGCAGGTCGAGCTTTGAAATGCGAAGCTTCTCGGGGATGGCCGCGTAAAGGTCGTCCACGCTGCCAACGCCCACGGTCTTCAGCATCTCAGACAGGTCTTCGCTGCCGTGAGGCACAAATCCGTAGTTAGACATAATTACTTCTCTTCCTTTAAGAAGGCCTCGTATTGTTCAGCGTTCATAAGTGTGTTCAGATCGTCGACGACGATGTCCTTTAAGGTGCAGATCCAGCCTTCGCCGTAAGGATCAGTGTTGATGACGTCGGGGGAGCCGTCGAGGCTCTCGTTTACCTCGTCGACGGTGCCGGTGATAGGCGAATAGACGTCGCTGGCGGCCTTGACGGATTCGATGGTCGCGACTTCGTTGCCCTTGCTTAGGGTCGTCTCGGGCTTGGGCAGCTCGACGTAGGTGATGTCGCCGAGTTCATGCTGGGCGAAATCGGTGATGCCGATAGTGGCTTTGCCGTCTTCGACTTTTACCCATTCATGGTCTTTGGTGTAGTAAAGTTCGCTGGGAACGCTCATAATTAACTCCTTAAAGTGAGTTGGTTGATTGTTTTGTATAAGTTAAAATTATATGCGATTATAGCAAGTTTCAATATCCTGGGCAACGGCTCATTTCGAGGCGTTTTTCACCCTTATCAGAAGGTTGTCCAGCCATTCCTTGGCCAGCGCGCTCTGGGTCAGGACGTAGCTGCCAAGTTCGCCGTCAGGGATCGGCTGGGCCTTGTCGAAACGCCCGGAAACAAGCGTCTCCCCGCCCTTTTTGCTCTGCACCTCATAGGAGAGCCTCAGGACCGCGAACCAGTTTTTCCCGCGCTTGACCTGCGTCATTGCCTCGAGGTAAACAAGGAGGGAATAATCGTAGGCGACTCTGGTCTTCCATTCCGGCGGCAGGATCTTGTCGCACCTCGGCGCCAGATAGCTCTGGATGGTCGAATTCAAAAGCACTCCCGCCGATTCAGCCCACTCCGCGTTGGCCCTTTTCGTAAGCTCGTAGGGAGCCGGCGAAGCGACTATGGCTTTCGTCTTGTAGGCGTCCCTGACGCCGCAATTCTCGATGAGGACCGTCATGGGAAGCGATTCCTCGACGACCTGTTCCTCGAACTTGTCGAGTTCCAAAACGTACGTTGAAGTTTTCGGCACGCTGGCGGCGCAGCCTGAAAGCGCAAGCAGCGCGCCAATAATGAGAGCGGTCTTAATCTTCATTTATCCAATCCTCCTTTTCACGTTCTTTACCGTAGAGGAGTAAAGAAGGCTGATTTTTAAGTTCGGAGACGAATTCCTCCACGAGTCCCGCGGAGTTGCTGATCTTTTCCAGGCTCTCCCTAAGAGGCTGCCTGTTTTCGTTCATTATGTCTTTCAGTTCGTCCAGGCTTGTTCCCGTTTTGACGAGAATGTTCGAGATGAGCAGACGGTTCTCGCTCATGAGCCCATCGGCCGTCTTGCTGGCGGCGTTCAAATTCTGCAGCAGCTCTTTTGTCACCTCGCGGTTCTCCTCCACCATCGAATTGACGGCCGTCATGGTGGAATTGAAGCCGGCGATAGCCTGCGTCAAAGCCTGGCTGTTCGTCAGTATGAGGGCGTCGACCCTCACAAGGATCGACGAGACCATCAGGGCGTTCTGGGAAGCGAAGAAAGCGTTGACGTGATCCAAAAGCACGGGCACCTGGTTTTGGACTATCTCGGAAACGGCCTGGGCGTTCCCCTGGCTGAACATGGCGGTGATGTTGGTGACGAGCATGGGCGCCTGGGAGCCCAAGTTCACGACGTTTCCGGCGAATTTCTGAAAGCCCGACTTGAAGCAGGGGATCTTGACGTCCGGATCATTGGGCGTCAGAAGGTCTGTGCCGACGCTGCCCGGCGTTATCTGAACGTACCTGGTGCCGGTGACGAAGGACTCGACCTCGATGGTCGCGATGGAGTCGGTCTTGACGGGAGTGTTCTTCGTCACTTCGACTTCAATGAGACCCATCTGGTTCTGAAGGTCGATGTTCATCTTGACGACCTTGCCGACCTTGATGCCGTGGAAGCGGACCGACGAGCCGGTCGAAAGACCGCCCAAGCTTTCCGTGAACTCGATGAAATAATGGTCCTTGGACTTCATCCACTGGGTGCCTACCAGAGAAAGGATGATAGCGACCATAAGGAGGGCGCTGACGATCAGAAAGATGATCGCTTTGATTTTGTCAGAACTGCTTATCGCCATTTATTTTCTCCTTTTCCTTTGCTTCGTGGTTGCGGAAAAATTCTATCGCCCTGATGTCGGTGCTCGCCTCCATTTCCGCGAGCGTTCCTCTCGTGATGATGTGGCCGTCGTAGAGCATGATGCCGCAGTCGGCGATCCTTCTTATGCTGGTCATGTCGTGCGTCACCACCACCACGGTAATGTCGAGTTCCCTTTTGAGGCGCAAAATGATCTCGTCGAGTTCCGCCGCCATGACGGGGTCGAGACCGGTCGTGTGTTCGTCGAAAAAGAGCATGTCGGGGTTCATGGAGAGCGCCCTCGCGATGGAGGCGCGCTTCTTCATGCCGCCGGACAATTGCGCCGGCAGAAGGTTCTTGGCGTGCAGAAGATCGACGAGGTTCAGGTTCCAGTCGACGATCGAGTCGATGACGGAGGCGGGATACGTCGTGTATTCCTCCAGAGGCAGGGCGACGTTTTCGCCCAGCGTCATGGAGTTGAAGAGCGCGCCGCCCTGGAAGACCATGCCGATCCTTTTCCTGACGCCGTACAGTTCGTCGTCGCTTAGCCCGACGATGTTCGTGCCGAAGATCCTGATGTTGCCGGAATCCGGCTTGATGAGTCCCAGAAGGTTCCTTAGAATGGTCGTCTTGCCGCTTCCGCTGCCGCCCAATATGACGAAGATGGAACGCGGCTTCACCTGGAAGCTGATGCCGTCCAGGATGACCCTGTCGTCGAAACTCAGCCTAAGGTCGCTGACCTCGATTATGTTCTCGTTGTGTTCCATGCTTTAGCGGTTGTAGTAGAAAAGTACCGTGAAGAAAAGGTGGGCCAGCGCGATCCAGATGATCGTCACGACCACGCTTCTCGTTGTCGAGCTGCCGATGCCCTCGGCGCCGCCCTTGGTCGTCAAGCCGTGGTAGACGGCGATATAGGCGATGATGACGGCGTCCGCCAAACTCTTCGCCAAGCCGTTGAAAACGTCGCCCACATGCATGCCGCTTACCGTCTGGTTGAAGTAGTCGTAAGTGGAAACGCCCAGCTGGTAATAGGAGAAAATGTAGGAGCCGTAGATGCAGACGATGTTGGCGAAAAGCGTGAGGCACGGCAGGATTATGAGCAGCGCCACGAATTTCGGCACCACCACGTATTTCGTGATGCTGATGCCCATGGCTCTGAGGGCGTCCATCTCCTCGCTCGTCACCATGGCGCCTATTTCCGCCGTGATGGCGGAACCGCAGCGGCCCGTCACCAGAAGCGAGGCGAGCAGCGGACCGATCTCCCTTACAGTCACCATACCGACGATCTTGGCGACCATCACGGCCGCCCCCAGCCTCTCGAGCTGCGCGCCGCCCTGCATGGCCAGAATAAGGCCCATGATGAAGGAGACCAGAAGAACGATGCCGACGGAACGCATGCCGCAGCTCGTTATTTCGTAAAGCGTCCTGGCGTAGCGGAAGCCATGGGGAATGAAGGGGCCGCAGACCGTCCAGTAAACGATATCCTGCATCAGCTTGAAGAGGTAAACGAGCATCTTCAAAAAGCGGTCCGTCCGGATAACGAGGTTCATGAGCCTCCGCTTTCCGGCCCGGGCGACTCTCGCCACGGTAATGGTGTCGCTCCTTTCCTTATTGAAGGCGATGAAGCGCATCGTCTCTTCGGGAATGTCCTCGAAGAGCCATTCGATCTTCTGTTTTTCAAGCCTCGCAAGGACGTCTGCCAATATGGCGGAGCGCGTGATGGGCCAGGTCTTCACGGCTTTTCCGGAAAGGCAGACGGTGATGTTGCGGCGATCCCTGTAAGCGTTGAGGATGCGCTGACATTCGGGATAATCGAAATCCGCCGAAAGGATCCAGGTGCTGATCTCTTTTTCAGGAGGCATACGCTTCTCCTTCCGTCAAAAGATCACGCGCTTCCCTTGCGTCATGGACTCTCAAGAGAAAAGCGCCCTTTCCCACGGCGATGCGGTTCGCCCTGATCGTTCCCTGCAGTCCGGAATTGCTTGCGCTTTCGGGAAGCGAGGGATCGGGCCTGGTGAAACGCTTCCTCGAGGCGCCTATCATAACGCGGCCGCCCGGAGCGTTCAGTTTGTCAAATTCATTTGCGAGGCGCCAGTTGGCTTCCGTCGTCTTGCCGAAGCCTAAACCTGGATCCCAGACGACGCAGTCAACGGGAAGGCCGGCCTTCAAAAGTTCCGCGGTCTTCTCCTCCAGGAAGGATCCCACTTCAGCTGTGCTTACGTCAGCGTTACTCCCACTGGCAAGATCATTGGGAGAATGCATCAGTATGAAGCCAGAACCAAATTTGGCGGCGACAGACGCCATCATAGGATCGCTGAGAGCCGAGACGTCGTTTATGACGTCCGCACCTAGTTCAAGCGCCTTTTCAGCGATATTCGCCCTTCTGGTGTCGATGGAAATAAGAACGTCAGGCAGGGCTTTCCTTATCATTTCAAGCGCCGGGAAGAGCCTTCTCCCCTCTTCCGCTTCATCTATGAGAGCGGAGCCAGGGCGCGTTGATTCGGCGCCAATATCAAGCATGTCGGCGCCGTCATCTATCATTTTTTTCGCTCTTGAAAGAGCCTCTTCGGGAGTCGCGCTGCGGCTGGAGGCGTAAAAGGAATCCGGCGTCAGATTCAGTATCCCGACGACTTGAGGACATTCAAACTTGATGTCCCTTCCTTTTATCCGCCAGCTAAAGGAACGCATTACTCTCCCCCGCTCTCCTCATTTTCAGGTTCAGGTTTGGCTTCCGGTTCCGGTTCCGGCTCAGGCTCGGTTTTCGCGCGTTCCAGTTCCCTGCCTTCAATTATCGCCTTCACTTCTGAGCCGTCCAAGGTCTCGTATTCCAAAAGGGCTTGGGAAAGCTTGTCCAGAGCCTCGCGGTTTTCCAAAAGAACTCTTCTCGCCTCTTCCCTGGCTTTCGTAATGAAGGCGTTGATCTCACTGTCTATGAGGTTCGCCGTCTCGTCGCTGTAATCGACCTGGCGGCTGACTTCCCTGCCCAAAAAGAGCGTTTCCTCCCTCTGCCCGTAGACTCTAGGAGAGAGCTTGTCGCTCATGCCCCACTCGCAGACCATGCGGCGGGCTATCTCGGTGGCGCGCTTGATGTCGTTGCTGGCGCCGGCCGTGATGTCGCCGAAGACGATCTCCTCGGCCACGCGTCCGGCGTAAAGGGAAACGAGGATGTCTTCCAGCTCGGCTTTGGAGCGGTGCATTCTGTCCTTTTCAGGCAGCGAGAAAGTCGCGCCCAGGGCCTGGCCTCTCGGAATGATCGTCACCTTGTGCACGGGGTCGCCGTGCTTGGCCAGAGTCATGACGATGGCGTGCCCGCTCTCGTGAACGGCTGTGATCTTCCTGTCCTTTTCGTCCAGGGCCAGGCTGCGGCGCTCGCGGCCGAAGCAGACCTTGTCCCTGGCGGCCTCGAAGTCCGCCATGCAAACTTCGGTCCTGTCCTGTCTGGCGGCCCAGATGGCCGCTTCGTTCACGATGTTCTCAAGCTCCGCGCCGGAAAGTCCGGGCGTCTGCTTGGCGACGGAATTGAGATCGACGTCCTTGGCCAGCTTCACCTTCCTGGCATGCACTTCCAGAATGGCCTGGCGCCCCTTGAGATCCGGAATGTCAAGCACGACCTGGCGGTCGAAGCGTCCGGGACGGAGAAGCGCCGGGTCGAGGACGTCCGGCCTGTTGGTGGCGGCGATGATTATTACACCGTCGTTCTGCTCGAAACCGTCCATGCCGACTAAGAGCGCGTTCAGAGTCTGCTCCCTTTCGTCGTTGCCGTTGCCGAGACCGGAACCTCTGTGGCGTCCCACCGCGTCGATCTCGTCGATGAAGATGATGCAGGGCGCGTTGGCGCGGCCGGTCTCAAAAAGGTCTCTCACCCTGGCGGCGCCAACGCCCACGAACATCTCGACGAAGT